>QOOZ01000027.1 GCA_003331195.1 Puniceicoccaceae bacterium
TATTGAAAGTATGGAAGTTAAAGTGGTGGGCCCGGTGGGGTTCGAACCCACGACCAAGGGATTATGAGTCCCCTGCTCTAACCGCTGAGCTACAGGCCCAGTTAGAATGTTTGTAGCAAAAGTATATTTGAGGCTGCGTCGAATACTTTCGCGCATCAAAATAAACCTAAGCCAAAAATAGCCGACCAAAGAATAGTTCTTGGCCAATTCGTCGTGATCAGTTTTTGACGTGTTACCCTACTGATGTCATTTTGTTCGATTTTTCGGTGTAAAGGCACGGAGACAAAAAAGGTAAGTATCCAGCAGACGAGAACGAACGCGAAAGCGGTCCACTCTAGGATACTAGCGTCACCCACGACACTCAAAATAGAAAGCACAAGCTGTCCGAACATCAGTGGCAGGATGACGAAGGAAACACGGAAGGTGTAGGCTTTGTGCCATGCAAGTAACTCGCTTGATTCAAGCCTAAGGAAGCTAGGGTATATGACAAGCTGGACGAGCCATAGCACGACACACATCCCAAAATCGACGAGGCTGTGAAGTTCAGGTATAGCTATCATCTTTATGGATGGAGGCGCGTCTGCGTGAGCCTTGCTGGGCTAGTGACGTGCCTCTTTTTATTAGATTTTGCCCTTCTTATGCAATAATTCAGCGATCTGAATTGCGTTGAGCGCAGCGCCCTTCCAAAGCTGGTCACCGGTCACCCAGAGAGCGAGGCCATTTTCGAAGACAGAGTCCTTGCGGATTCGGCCGACGCCACAGGGCAAGACTTCCGAGTAGTTGAGCGGCATGGGATATTCCGCATTTTCGGGATTATCGACGAGCTCAGAGCCTTCGAAATGACGCACTGCTTCGCGAGCAGCTTCCACAGTGACCGGCTTTTCAAATTCAGCGCTGATTGAGATAGAGTGTGCACGAAAGACGGGCACGCGCACACAGGTGCAAGTGACTCGGAGATCATCGATGCCCATAATCTTTCGGCCTTCATTAAGCATCTTCATTTCTTCTTTGGAGTAGCCGTCGTCGAGGAAGGCATCCACATGTGGTAGCAAATTAAATGCGATTTGGTGCGGATAAACCTCCTTCTTTATTTCGCCGCCCTCTGCCCAAGCGCGGGCCTGCTGTTCTAGTTCGACGATGCCCCCGGCGCCACTGCCGGAAACAGCTTGATAGGTGGATGCGATAAAAGACTTCAGCCCAAAGGCCTTGTGTAGGGGGTAGAGACCCATCAGGGAGATTGCAGTCGAGCAATTCGGGTTCGCAAGGATGCCCTTGTGGTCGTCGACTGCGTCGGGATTGATCTCTGGGATGATGAGGGGCACATCTGGATCTTGGCGGAAGACAGAGCTGTTATCGACCACTACGCAACCGCGCTTGACGGCTTCATCGGCAAATAGCTTCGACTGATCGCCTCCAGCGCTAAAGATACAAATATCCAGACCTTCAAAACTCTCGGGCGTGGCTTCATGGATCGTCCAAGTCTTGCCTCCGAAGGATTGCTCCTTGCCGGCCGAACGAGCCGACGCAAGGAGCCGGAGTTCCGCAATGGGGAACTCGCGCTCATGGAGGAGACGAATGATTTCTTGACCGACTGCACCAGTCGCTCCGAGGATACCTAGATTGTATGCCATATGATTTTATAAAGGAAAGTGCGCGTGTAAAACAAAGCTGCGCAGCCTTGTCAATCACGCCGACAGATCGCTTATTGGTCGTCTCGATCGAGAAACAGGAGATGGCGTTACTCGAAAAGGGAGAAATATCCGCCGTTTTCACCATCTCCTCCTCAAAAAATCCCCCTTCTTTTCTTGCTAACTCTTACGGCACGCCGACAGGCCTCCACGCGATTGCCGATAAGATCGGAGCCGGCGCGCCCGAGGGAACAGTCTTCAAAGGCCGAGAACCCACAGGACAAGTTTACAGCCAAGTCTCTTCAGAAGATGGAGAGCGTAATTTGATCACCAGCCGTATCCTCCGCCTACGTGGTTTGGAAATCGGTAAAAATAGTGGAGAGGGTCGCGATTCTTACGACCGCTACATCTACATTCACGGCAGCAACCATGAAGACCGTATCGGCCAGCCTTTCAGCGGCGGTTGCGTAGAAATGTTCAATGCTGATGTGATCGAGCTATTTGACCGAGTCGATGAAGGTGATCTGATTTGGATATGCTGATGATTGCCTTCTACATTGTCGTGTGTTCGCACGACGGACGCATCTTTGGCAAAATAAGTTCTAACACTTTAAGGCGACCAAGCGGACACAGCGTCAGTCAGACAAGAATATGAGCAGTGGAATCTACGATTGCGAAAACTGCGGTGCTTGCTGCCGCTGTTTTCCAATCTTTGCGAGTGAGGCCGACGCCGCACGCGAACCAGCAATCCGTCGCGAGACTCGTAAAGTAGAGTCGCACCTAGCAAATGAGTACAAAGCTTATCAAATACATCCTCTGCCATTTTTGAAGCAGTGTGCATTTTTGAAGGAGGATCAGCTCTGCCGCATCTACGCGACACGGCCCGCAGTCTGCCGCCGCTTTGAAGCAGGCAGTGATCAGTGCAAGGAAGCACGAGCGAGGCTGGGAATCAAGTAGACTCAGGAATGAATTCAGCTAAATACAAAATGCCCTAGAGCGTCAGCTCTAATTGATCGTCGCCAGAAAGCGACCAGGCCTCGTAACCTCGCTGGCGAAGTGTGGCGGCAAACTCTTTTTCATAGCCATGAGTCGTGTATACGGCCTTCGGTTTCACAGCATCCACGAATTTCAACAAGTCGGGGTAATCGGCGTGGTCCGAGAGCGGGATGACCTCATCTACACCGTAACGATACTTTGCGGAATCGTTCATCCCCCACCCACTGACCATCGCTACGAGGCAGTCTTTGCGCGGCAACTTATTTAAAACTGAGGGTGGCATGACGACAAGACTATCACTCATATTAAGAAAGTCCAGCGGTCGGGTCTGTGGCATAGAAACACCAAAGGAGGCATAGACTTGATTGAGAGAGGCTATTGTCTTGTAAACCATCAATGCCTGCGAGCGGCTTTCGATGATTTTCATCAGCTCCTGCGCTTTGCCTAAGCTGTAGGCCAACAAGACAGGCGTTTTCTTCTCAGTATTAGCGCGGTCGCAAAAGGCGTGGATTCGCTGACAAGTCTCCTCGAAATCGGGAAATACATAATCGGAGCGCCCAAAGGTAGTCTCCATCACGATCGTGTCGGCCTGCGGGATATCAATTGCTTCTGCCGATAGGCCTTTGCGCGTTTTAAAGTCGCCCGTGTAGAGGAAAGTCTCCCCGGCGTCCGTCTCAACATGCGCCATGGCAGAGCCTAGCACGTGGCCGGCTGGATAGAACTGCAGGCGATAGCCTTCGCCTTGATAAACTTCGCCATAAGGCAATGCCTTACCTCGCATAGCTAGAGCGTTGCCATTACGCACACGGATGAGGGCGATGGTCTCAGGAGTGGCTAGATAGCAATCGTGGTTGGCGACATGGTCTCCATGCGCGTGCGAGACGACCGCAAAGGGCTTACGTTTGCGCGGGTCGAACCATAGTTGGAGGCTTGGTAGGAGGAGTCCACCTCGATTGATTGGCTTTAACATGCAGTGAGTATGCTGACACAAAAAAGGCCAAATTCCGAGTGAATCTGACCTTTTGTAAATGACTTCAATTGGAGCGCAGGCGAGTTACCTGCCTTAGGCTCAAATATGAATCGCTTCGCCAAATACGGCAGCAGCAGCTTCCATCATTGCCTCACTCAATGTGGGGTGCGCGTGGATGGTATTATGTATCTCCTCTGCGGTGGCTTCGAGCTTCATGCCTAGACCGTATTCAGCGATCAATTCGGTCGCGTCAGAACCGACGATGTGAGCACCTAGAATCTCACCGTGCTTTGGATCGACCAGCATCTTAACGAAGCCTTCTGGCTGGTTCGAGGCAACGGCCTTACCTGAAGCTTGGAATGGAAATTTACCGACCTTGTAGTCGATGCCCTCTGCCTTGAGCGCCTTCTCGGTCTTACCGATGGAGGCGACCTGTGGCAGACAATAAGTGCAACCAGGGAACTCGCGAACGCGCTCGGGCTTGCTATGCCCGAACATGCCATTGACCGCCTGGATGGCTTCAAAAGTGGCCACGTGTGCGAGCCAAGGAGGTCCAATGATATCGCCTGCAGCAAAAATGCCTTTGACAGAAGACTCATAGTTATCGTCGACCTTTACGTAGCCGCGATCGAGCTTTAGGCTAACGCGCGGTGAAAGCAGTCCCTCGGTATTCGCGACAACTCCAATAGCCAGAAGGATCGAATCGGCTGTGATACTCTCAGTCTTGTCCCCCTTGACCAGGTCCATCTTCACGCTCTTGGCGTTAAGCTTGATATTCTCGACGGCGGTCGATACCCGGCAGTCGATACCTTCTTGCTTAAAAGATTTTTCGACAACGGCGGCGGTCTCGTGATCTTCAACCGGCAAGACATGGTCAAGCATCTCGACGAGCGTAACCTTGGTGCCGAAAGCATTAAGAAAGTAGGCAAACTCTGCACCGATCGCGCCTGCCCCAACGATAACGATAGACTTGGGCTGCTTTTTCATCTCCAGCGCCTGTCGGGAAGTCATCACGCGCTCGCCATCGACCTCAAGATCAGGAAGACGTCGTGGCTTACAGCCGCTTGCAATGAGGGTGCGTTCCGTAGTTAAAATTTGGCCCTTATCCTTACCGGCAGTGATCTCGACCATACCAGGCACATTGATGGTGCCTGTACCGATCACATGATCGACTTTATTTTTCTTAAAAAGGAAGCCAATCCCCTTGGCCATGGTGCCCGCGACATTACGCGAACGACCAATAATCTTTGAAAAGTCGTAATCGACGCCCTTGACCGTGATACCAAGATCTTCACTGTGCTGGATTTTGTTAAAAAGCTCCGCGCTCTTGAGCAAGGCCTTGGAGGGGATACAGCCCCAGTTCAGACAAGTGCCGCCGGGGCGCTCTTGCTCTACACAGGCAACTTTTTTGCCTAGTTGACCGGCACGGATAGCTGCGGCGTAGCCCGCTGGGCCACCGCCGATGACGACGAGATCGTATTTGGTAGTCGATGACATAAAATAAAATAAAAAGCTACAAATTGTAAGAAGAGTCAATTCTTATCAAATATACGAAAATAATTTCATGAATTTTAAAGCATTACTAGCTCTAGGTGAGCTAAAATCGCTTAAATCTTTTTTTATCAACAGGATATGCAAGTCATATCGGTCGCGCAAGAGCATAATTTTCGAGCAAATAACTGAACTAGCGGCGTTACCGCGCAATTAAATATCAATCACGTCGTCGTCTTTAATCGGTTTCTGAGCATTTGAGCGCCCTGGAGCATCGGCATCAGGGCCCACACTTCGAGTGGGGCGCGAGGTCCGCACTTGCAGCTTACTTTTCCCGAAGAGCAGATTAGCCGCAAGGCCAGTCAAGCTAACTACGAGTGCCCCAGCAAGTGCATCGCCAAAGCTGTCTACGGTGAAACCTACGACTAAATTACTGACAAGTAAAAACAGCAGCGCATTGATCATCCAAATTCCTAAGCCAAAGGTCAGAATAATGAAAGGCAGCGCAAAGATCATGAGCAGTGGCTTTAAAAAGACGTTGCAAAGACTCAGTAGGAGCACTGCCACGATGAGTGCACTCGCGTCGGTATAGCGGATACCAGTAAAGATATGCGAAGCGATGAATACGCCGACTGCTACGAGCAACCAGCTTTTAAAAATTGATTTGTAATCCATAATTGAAGTTAGGAGCCTACGTTCGAATCGACCTCAATATCCATATACAAAGTGTGTAACGAAAACCGCTAAAAACAGGCGCCTGTCTCCATGATGCTATATTTGACCGAAGGCTCGAGCCTTGCAAGAGCGAACAGATTTTAAAGGCTTAGAATTAATAATTTGCACTAAAGCTTTGCGAAAAATGCCTCGCCACAACCAGATACCGGCACGTGCGCCTGCCTTGTTTCTTTTAATCGGCATGGTTCTTGGCTTGGTCCTTGCCCGCGATGTCACAGCTCCCATTGGATTTGTGCTCTGCGTGGCAGGACTGATGGCGGGGCTGAGCTATGGTCTATCTAAACAAAGCGGCGGGCTTTGGCTACTCAGCTTCATGACCGCAGCGACTCTGTCAGCTTGGGCTTACGGCACATCACGCTTCCCGACGAAGCCGGAGTCCGCGCAGTTGCAACTTCCAATCCGTGAGGCCTACTTGCACTTCGAGGTCGACCGAGTCATGCAAGCACGCAGCCAATTTGGCAATGCGAGCGGTGTCGCGCGAATCATTGAAGCAAATGCGACCAGCCGTCTCATACTTGGAGACAAAGTCTTCTTTCGGATCAAACTGCCAGAGGAGGAAGCTTTTACCGTGCAAAACGGCAGCGAAATTAAGGCGACTGGCGTGCTCACGCCAATTTCATACGAGGTCGAGCCCGACAGCTTCGAGGGCTATCTAAAAGACACGGGCATCCACTACCGCTTTGAGCGCATCAGCGGGCTAGAGTTGGCGCGTCCACCCTCACGCTTTGATCAATTTTGCCATAGGATGAATCTGCGCTTCCAAGAATACCTAAGCCTCGGCGCGCCTGACGGAAAGAACCTTGATGGCATCTACACGGCAATGCTACTCGGACGTAAAGCGGAGCTTAGTGATGAGCAGTCCGACCGCTTTCGGATGACAGGAACCATGCATTTCTTTGCGATCAGCGGCTTGCATATTGGAGTCATCGCAACGGTCATCGCGCAGTTTCTAATCCTCGTACGCATACCGCGTAAAGTAAGCCCCTTTATAGGACTGCCCCTACTCTATCTCTATGTCGAGATCACTGGAGCGTCCCCTTCTGCGGTGAGGGCTTTTTTAATGGCGCTATTTTTCTGGACGAGCTTCGCCTTTGTCCGGCAGCGGTCACCACTAGCCGCCCTAGCGGCCTCAGCAGTCTTTGTCTTAATTTTTCAACCTGCGCAACTCTGGAGCATTGGCTTTCAACTATCCTACACGGTGGTGCTGAGTATTTTACTCTTTGGCTTACCACTCTATGAAACGGCTTCGGAAAAGTTGGCGCCTTTCCGCTATTTGCCCAAGGTAAACTGGGCACCTTCACAACATCTCTATGCGTGGATACAAGACGCACTACTTCTACTCTTTGCCATCAGTTTCTCGGCATGGCTGGCCAGCGCGCCACTCAGTGCGGCATTTTTCGGCTATCTCTCGCCTGGGGCGATTTTATTGAATATGTTACTAGTAAATTTAGCAGCAGTGGCCATTAGCACAGGCGTGGTTTCGCTCTCGCTGGCACTTGTCGGGCTAGACAGTTTCGCGGGTTTCATTAACCATGCTGCGTGGATAAGTATTCAGATGATGGATACGCTCGTCATAGGAAGCACCAATATCCCAGGCATGATTTTACACTGCGACGGCTTTGCCGAATGGATCGCCTACAGCATATTGGTCACTTACTTCACACTGCTCTTTTGCTTACACCGTATACGATCCCAGAGCTCAGCGGTGATCTGGCTACTGCCGCCCGTAGTAATCATAGCAGGCTTGCTGCTTGGTTTGGCGAAAATCTAAATCTTGTAGCGAAAGCGGTCGCAAACAAAAAACCCCGCTCTTCCGAAACGGGGATTTTAAAAATAAGAAGAATGTTAATCAACTGCTCTGCTAGCCGCGGCGGCTGAACTTGTTTTGGAACTTCTCTACACGGCCTGCTGTGTCGACGAAACGCTTCTCACCAGTGAAGGCGGGGTGCGAATCGGCAGTGATGTCGCAAATCACGACTTGGTGTTCAGTGCCGTCGATTGTTTCTGTCTTGCTGCCACGCATAGTGGACTGCGTCAGGAACTTGTGGCCTGTGGAGACGTCGACGAATGCGACAGAGTTGAGTGTAGGGTGGAGATCAGCTTTCACGGTGATATACCTTCTAATAAAGTTAATGAAGTTTAAACCTTTTCTTTAACCCTGACGGGCTTTGAAGCGAGGATTAGACTTGCAGATTACGTAGACGCGACCCTTACGGCGAACGACTTGGCAGTCGGGGTGACGATCTTTGAGAGATTTGAGTGAAGATACGACTTTCATAGCGGAAAAATAAAGAATGGGAGAAAAAAGGCTCCGTCTACCCCCCTGTCAATGGCAAAGGCGTAAATATTTCTGTTGAGCGATGCCTACTACCCGCGTGGTTTAGAGCACTCTAGAAGCGTGAACGACTTCAATTCAGAGAGGGATCATCTGGGGCATCGGCTAGCAAGCGGAGCTCCGGTCGCTCCTGGCAAAGGAGGTCGTGCCAATCTATCTCACTAGGCTTGTCTTTGAGTGCCGGTAAACAACCAGAAAGCACCCAAGAGCCTTGATCGAGCTCCGCATTGAGCTGCCCCTCGGTCCAGCCGGCATGCCCGAGGAAGCCAAGCAATTGAAACGCAGGGTCTTTTTCACAAATACTTTGCGCTTTTTCGCCATCGATCCCGAAATACAACTTAAAAGTGCCCTCTTCTAAAGACCACTTCCAAGCGACGAGTATTAATTGATCAGTCGCGACGGGGCCGCCGACAAAAAGTGGCACGCTGGCGAGTTTTGATCTAGCCAATTCGGGATCGAATTCGCCGAGTGTTTGTCCCATAGCACGATTCACGATGACGCCGACAGAACCTTCCGTGTCTGCGTGAGCCGACAGTAAGATCACAGTCCGGCGAAAGTTAGGGTCAAGCAGACGCGGATGCGCGAGCAGCAAATTGCCAGCATGCGGCCTTTGCACTTCGCTGACAATTTGGTCTCGGTTCATACGCATAAGATTAAAGACGCTTTACTCTTAAAGTTGATCGAGTGCTACACCGCATTCGCCGAGGATATCTTTGACTAGCTCGTCGTTTCGATAATCACGGTGGTATTTAATGCGTTTGATACCTGCAGCGGCCAAAATTTTGGCACAATTAATACAGGGGAAATGGGTAACATATATGGTCGCACCTTCTAACGATACACCCCGTCTTGCGGCATCGCTGATCGCATTCTGCTCGGCATGTACAGTGGCTTGTTCGTGGCCACCACGAACCCGGGATGTATGGGATGCACCTGGCAAGAAGCCGTTATATCCAGCCGCGACGATGCGGTTTTTCTGCATCCCGCCCGAAACGATAACGCAGCCAACATTGAGACGCTCACAACTGGAGCGCGATGCCATGAGCAAAGCCGTGGCCATAAAGTAGGCATCCCAAGAAGGGCGCTGCGACCAAGACTGGGTCAAGGCTTCTAATTGATCGAGCATCGCAGCGTCTTCGTTGGATTTATTAATACTCATCAAGTGCAGTCTGGTCCAACGAATCTAGGGGTAAACTCGAATTTCAAAAAAACCTGCAGGTAGCCCGGCAGAAAAGCCAGACTCGACAAGCCAGGTGTAGGCGGCGGTGTCGAAAGTGGAGTCCCCAGAACTCACGGAAAGCGTGGGTCTGCCGAGAACGCGGCCACCCGCTTCGACTCGTTGGAAATAGGTCGTCGGTTGTATCGCCTGCATCGATAGCACTGCTAACTCGGCGGATACGGTTTGCACTACCCTTCCCTCTATTGTACGCACTTCAACAAAAACGCCTGTGTCCTCTAATTCTTCGACAAAAGAAGCAGTTTGGCCTACGCCGCGAAAGAGATCCCAATAACGCAAGGCAAGTAGATCAGCCGGCTCCGTCACCGCGGACTCAAGGCCCACAGGTAATCCTTCAGTAATCAAAGCGGTAGAGAAATCACTCTGAGGTTCACCATAAGCGGAAAAGCTCAGTAGCGTCCGCTCACGTGAGAGTGGTCGCAGGTTGTGAGAGGCATTCCATTTTCCAGGTACAAAGAGCGGTGCCGAGTCAAAGAGCGCTGCCTGCTCCTCCAGCACTGCCCCAGAGACAAGTGTACTTGGCGAAACGAATTGAACAAAAGGCGGTATCGCCTCGCGAGTCGGCAAAGGATTTGAAACCACACGAAAAACGAAGAACCCGACCAAGTGAGCACAGACACCTAACAAAATTAAGACGTAGGAAAAAGGCGACAATATCCTATTTTTTGTATCACCATCCGGCCTAGACTGAGCGTCTACTACTTCCATCACATCACAGAAAGGAAGCCCGAATCCAGAGCAGATCCTGACCCATTAGCTGGTGAAAGCGGAGACTCAGAATTAGGCAAGTGCTCGCCCGCAATCTGCACCTGCACGAAGCCTGCATCTTGAGCCATCTGGCAGAGCTCTAAAAATAGCTGCAGATCCATGGAACCTTCGGTTTTAACGAGCAGGACCACATCCTCCCCTGACAACTCTTCGATGTAATTTTGAAAACTAGGGTCAATCGAATTGAGCTCGAAAACGGCACCGTCGAAAAAGAGCATGCCACGGTTACTAATAGTCAAAACAGCGACAGGCAGGTTACTCGCTTGCATTTGCATATCCGAATCGGGCAAGTCCACGCGCACGCCTGGCACCATGACGAAACGGGTAAAGAGGAGGCTAAAGAGCAAGGCAATGACCAGCAGGTCGAGCACTGGTATCATATCAAAACTGATGGAAGGCCGCTTAAGCTGCGCCATCAATCCGAGCGACTCGGTGTAACCGCGACTTACTCTACTTAGACTATCGTTTTTCTCGGTAGCCATATGATTACTCCGCGTATTCGTGCGTGGATTCTTCGGCATCTGATTGCGTACTCAAAAACTCGTGGATGTCGTGTCCCACCCATTCAAAGTCGTGCACCAAGGCACGCACGCGACCAGAAAGAAAGTGGTAGGCTAACATCGCCATAACTGAAATCGCTAAACCCGATGCCGAAGTAATCAAAGCCTCGGCGAGTAAACGACTTAACAACCCGCTATCACCATTAAAAGATTCCAATAAATAAAGTGCCTGAAGCGCTGCAATAAGCGTTCCTAAAAAACCAAGCAAGGGCGCCACCCTTGCAAGTGCTGCGATCGTGCCGATACGTCGCTCTAGGATAGGAATCTCGACAATGGCTGCCGACTGAATAGCTGAACGAATCGTCTCTCGAGATTCACCATAGTTGAGCAAGGCTGACTTCATGACGCGAGCCATCGGTCCTGGTGTATCTTCACAGAGCGTGAGCGCTTCGACCAAGCGTTTCTTGCGCACTAGATTCTTAATGCCACTGAGGAAGTCCTGTGTGCCAATCTGTCCTTTGTGCAAAAAGAGCGAACGCTCAATGAAGAGCACGAAACCCAGCAGACTAATAAAGAGCAGCGGATACATGACGGGGCCGCCCTGTGAAATAAAATTATCTTGCAAGTAATCCATGTAATAAAACTAATTTATTTTTTGTTAAAACTATTCGAGCTCTAGAATTTGGTCAACGCGCGAGATCGCAATGTGCCGACCAGGTAAATTGTAAGCGATAACCTGGCGATAGACCTTTCTTGCTTCGGCCAAATTGTCTTGTTTCTCAAAAATTTCCCCAAGTTGTAACATTGAGCGTGCAAGCCAATACCGACCCGCGGCTCCTAAAGCGACTGCTTTTTCTCCATCTCCAATAAAACGGTCAGCACTCAGCCAGAGTACCTCTTTAGCCTTCTCATTGGACCCGCTTTTAATCAGAGCAAACGCCCATTTTTGAGCTGCTTCCGCTTGGAAATCGAGCGGTAAATTTGGCAAGTCGAGTAAGCGTTCGAGGATCACGGCCACGTCAGCTAGGTCACCGAAATCGTTACCCGCAAGAGCCAGCATGCAGTCTGCGCGAGAGAGCTCAGCAATATAGCGCATCTCGTGAGCGGGAAAGCCGTTAATTAAATTTTCATAAACAATCTGCGCTCCCGCGAAGTTGTTCATCGAACGCAAAAGATTGCCCTGTTTCAAGCGTGCATAATAAAAGAGCGGGTCAGTTGCATACTGCGTCGCTAGATCATTATGCAGGACGACGGCTTGTGGATAAAACTCTGCACCGCGACGTTCACAGTAGAGCGCGGCTTCGAAAAGGGCTTGCGGCGCAAGTGGGTCCTCAGGGTAAATTTCTGCCAGCTTCGTCATCGTCGCTTGAGCGGAGACAAAATCACCAATCAAACCGTGATAGGCCGCTTCGATTAAATAAGAGCGTAGCGCAGCAGTAGTTTCGCCATATTCATCACGTAGTTGAGTCAAGACATCCATACCGGCATTGGCGTCGCCCTCGCGCATGTATACGCTACCTTGTAGCAGTAGAATCTCGGTCTTTAATAAACGAGCCTCTCTGGGCGTGAGTGCATCGCCCGCGCCTTCTTGCTGGGGCGGCATGGTGTCCAAACGCGCCAAGAGCAGGGTTACTCGATTAGCCAACCCATCGAGCTCTTCAGCCTGTAACGAAAGATAGGACTCTAACCATCGCAGGCGAATATCGAGGGAAGCCGGTACTGTCGACGGCGAATCATCCCTTAGAAGCAAACTTACACGCTGCAAAGCAAGATCTAGCTCGCCCGAAGCTTGCAAAGCTTGAGCAACATTCCACTCAGCACGCCAGCGGTCTGCCTGACTAATGCTGCCACTCGAATCAGCCTGATCAATCAGTTGCGAGGCTTGCTCGATCAAACCAGCGCGTACTTGAGCCGAAATCAATCGCAAGAAGAGTTCGCCGTCACGCGGCGAACCTACCCCGCGACTGTCTGCGGCAGAGTAGAAGTCTACCGCATTCGCGAAGTCTCGATTTAGAAAATAGCAGTCTCCAATCAAGCGGTTAACCTCGGCTAAGTCTTGGCTTTCTCGAGATTGGTCGCGCAACTGGATGAGAAAATCCGCCGCCGCACGATACTGAGCAGGCTGGCGCTCCAAGGCCGCATAAGCCAGTAAGCGATAAACATTAGTGATCTGACTCAGTCCAGGAAACTGATCCAGCAAAGTGCGGGCGTCGCTCTCTGCAATTGCCATAAGCCCCACACGCTCCTCAAGCGATCCCTGCTGCGCCATCTTCATCGCCAACTGGCAGCGCAGATAATATATTTGTCCCTTTAGCAGGTGTGGATCTGTACGCGATAGAACGACATTTAGAAAACTAAGCAAATCGGCATCTTGATTAGGCACCCGAGCGAGCAATTGTAGCGCAATACCTAGGGTTTCTCGGTTTTGTCCATTCAGGATCAAGGTTTTAAGCGAAGCACGCCCCGTTTCTGAATTGGCTCCAAGGATAATAGCTTTGAGTAAACGTAATTGCTCCCGCTCTTCAGGGGTATAGCCCGCCGAAGTGTTCTCCAACTCACCTTCGATCGCGCTGGTTGCCTCGTCGATACGGCCCAAGCCATAAAGTCCCACTGCGTATTCCCGAACAAAAGGATACGCCGCCGCTTGACCTTCTAGCTGATCAATCTTCACCCGCAATTCCGCAACTAAAGCCTCATCAGCAGACGACGCCAGCAACTTCTGACGCATGATGAGCCCTTCGAAGTGCGAACGCAGCATCGGTTGATCAGTAAGTTCGAGAGCTCGCTGATAAGCAGCGGTCGCTATCTCGGTTTGGCCGTCAAACTCAGCGGCAAGACCTTGAAGCATCGCTAACCAGGGCAGATCTTCGGCCTTCAAATCTGCTGAAGACGCTTTTTCCAGAGCCACCAGGAAGGCCTCGGAGTCGATTCGGCCGTCGCCTTCTCCATAAATTGAAAGTGCTAAGTAAACCAGATACTCTCCCTTTTGAAATTCCTCCTGTACCGAATCTAGCTGCGCACGAGCTGCAACAAATCTTCCCTGCCCAATCAAAGCTTTAGCCAGGCCTATTTTAAGCGCGACCAATTCACTTGTAGATATCTGAGCACTTTTTTCTAGTAGTGAGCGATAAATCGTCTCAGCCACACCCGAAAGCCCAGACTGCAAGGCGCGCGCCGCGCTTCCCATACGCCACTCAAGCTCGATCTCGTCGCCCAGATCCATTGTCGCGAAACGATCCACTGTAAGTGGTGCCTGCGCAGGTAAAGTCCCCCCTGAAAAGAGCGTAAGGCAAAATAAAGCGAGAAGCCGGAAATAAGAGAAACGGTTAAAAGACATAAAGTTGTATAAAATGACAACCATTCTACCCCATAGTTGCAAAGCGAAAAAATATGGTGCCCCCTCTGGGAATCGAACCCAGATCGACTATTTAGGAAACAGTAGTTCTATCCGTTAAACTAAGGGGACGTCCAATACATCGAAAGTTAGAAATCCACAGTTCGGGATCAAGCGTAGATTGTGCAAGATCTCACTAGGACTACAGCTTGGCAAATGTGATTCATCTGGCACACTTCTAACTTAGGGACCCACGATGAGTTGCATGCGTTTAGACCCATTAAAGTGGTATTTCGTAAATCGTGCAAGCGCAACTGCGTCGACCTGGTCTAATTGGGCGGCGTGCTCGGCATCATCTTCGACTGGTAAACCGTAAGTGACTTGGATGGCCGCGTGCATGGCGCGCGCACCGATGGTTTGTTTACCCATCGGCCTCGCGGCCTTCAAGCGTGTGCGGCAGCGAGCGAGCTCGTCCTCAGTCACTTTGCCGGCGGCTACGCGCTCGATCTCAATATTCATCTCGCTCACGACGGCCTCGGCTTGGTCGGGATGGGTGCCTGCGTAGAAAACAAACATGCCCGTTTTTAAACCGATCACGCGGGTAGTGCCCACATAGTAGGCCATGCCTTGGTCCTCACGAACGCGCTCGAAAAGTCGGCTAGACATGCCGCTAAAAAGTTCGTTGAGCATTTCGGCCACGACGAAGTCTTTGTCCTGAATGCCTACATCGGGATAGGCTTGGAGGACGACCGCTTGTTCGCGATCCATCGCTTCGCGGCCAGTGCAGCCAACGACCTCAAGCGGAGCCGATGTGTCGACGACCTTGAATGGCTGCGTAGGCATTTGGGTTTCGAAAAGCGGGCTAAGGCGCTCGATGATTACTTGGCGCTTAAAGTCCCCGGTCACCGCGAGCACGATGTTACTAGCTTTGACGAGTGCGCGGTAGTGCGCAGCAAGGTCTTCCACCGTGAGCGCTTCAAGATCCTCAACGCGACCGTCTGAGCCCACGGCGAAGGGATGCTGGTCAAAGAAGCGTTCGCGCAGCTTACGTAAGCCATAATCAAGAATCTCGTCGTCGCCCTCTTTTAATCCGGAAACTTGTGCTTCGCGCTCGGTCTCAAAGGTAGCTGGATCGAAGACTGGAGTAGTCAAGGCCTCGCTTAGTAAATCCAGCGCGATGTCGAGATCAGCAGGTAAGACTTCGATCGACAGACTGATTGTGTTGTTACCACCTGTAGCTGTAAAACTGCCGCCGATACTTTCGATCAGTTCGGCAATGACTTGGGCGCTACGACTCTCGGTGTCTTTAGTCAACAACTCTGCGAGTAAGGCGGAGACACCACGCTGATTGGCTGGCTCATAGAAGGGGCCACCCTGGAGGACGCAGCGTAAATGCACCTTGGGCAAACGAACATCAGGCTGGAGAAGGAGGCGCGCGCCGCTGGTAAGGTCGATCTGCTCAAAGGGATCGAGGGAAAGTTCCCCCTCAAGCTTAGCCATCGACTCATTAACCTTGGGTGCACGGCCTAAAGTAACCACGGACATGCTTTCGTTGACTAGATAGCGCTGCGCAGCGGCTTGCAGATCAGCAGAGCAGACGGCTTGTAGAGCTTTTAAATAGCGGCGTCCATAATTAATATCGCCAATGACGACCTCGCCGAGGCCGAGGCGGGAGGCTTGTCCGCTCATAGTCTTACGTCCGTTGATCTCGGAACTGAGCGCTTGGCGTAGGGCTTTTCCGACGACCGATTCGGGAAGGCCATTGCCCACGACATCGGCAAGTAGATCAAGGATGGCCTTTTCTACTTCATGGCTCTTCGCCGAATCGCAAACGTAGGAGATCCAAAAGAGGCCGTTGCTACCAGGGTTCCAGTTCCGGCAATCGATGTAGTTCACGAGATTCTGCTGATTGCGTAGTCGCTCCCAGAGCAAAGAACTTGCGCCGCCGCCGAGGGCGTGCGCAAGCGCATCGAGGCGAGGCGAATCAGGATGGCTCAAATGAGGCACCTTAAAACCGAGGCCCCCGCGAAAGATATTAAATTCGCCCACGATTTCTTCGCGGCGGGCAGCCAGTTGAACGGGCTCTTCTTCGATCTGAACAGGGGCGAGGCGACCGCGGGGGATTGTGCCAAAGCATTGATCTACCTGAGCGAGACAGTCTTCGGGAGCGATTGCGCCAACGACAGTCACAACCATATTGTTTGGGACATATCGGGCATGGTAATAGGCGCGCAACTCATCGGCGGTCACTTTTTCGTAAAGCGCACGATGGCCAATCACGGGCTCGCGATAAGGGTGACGCTGATAGGCCGTTCGAAAGAGCGCTTGGCTAAGCTGGCGATCAGGATCATCTAAGCCCATGTCGATCTCTCTTAAAATGACGGCTCGCTCGCGCTCGACCTCTTCCTCGGGCAAGGTCGAATGCATAACGATGTCCGAGAGCACATCGAGGATTTGACTGAAAGCAGTCGAAGGCGCGTCAATGTAATAGACAGTTCGGTCGAAAGTCGTATAGGCGTTAATCGAACCACCCATCGCGTGAACTTCGCGGCTGATCGATTTACCATCGCGGCGCGAGGTACCCTTAAATAGCATGTGCTCCAAATAGTGCGATAGCCCGGAGCCGACGAGTGCATCTTCGTGGATGCTGCCCGTCTTGACCCATATCTGGACGGAGACGACCTCGCTAGAGAAGTCTGGGCGATGCACAAGAGTGAGCCCATTTGGCAATGTATGCCGCTCAACGGGAGCACAAAAGAGACGCTCGATTAGATCGTTAGATTCGGCGGCTGAGAACTGACTTGGGCTAATATCCATAAAAGAGCAGAGTAAGAACAGGGATATCACCAATTTCCATCTTTAGTTTGAGCTGACTTCGTCGGTGTCTACTCCAACTTAATAAGTGATGACTCTTACATTTGGCTACATTCGCGCGACTAAGGCTCTGAAGATCCACGCGCCTGCGTCTTGCGACTTAATCGTGTTGCATTCAAACATTCTATTTTTGGCAAACACACCTGCCAGATTGAACATCAACCCATCCGCGGCTTCTTAATTGTCGGTATGATGCGTTCAGGGCGAAAGGGTTTGTCGAAGGCGGCATTGAATTTGTAACCACCCGAAAAATCCTCGACGCTGTCTTGGTCAGTTTTGCCGAGCACCTTACACTCCACTAGATTGAAGACAATGTTACCGAAGTCACGACACTCGCGGATACCCCAATGCGCCAAGACAGGACGCACCATGGGGCCGTATTGGTCGATCGCGTAGAGGCGAATGCCATCCAGTAACTGTTGTCCAGTCAGATGATTCGACTTATCGAGATCACCGCTTTTATGGAGCTTCTTCAAACTAAAATCGAGCGCTTGACGCAGGAAGTAATAAGCACCACGTGCGTAACGCGGATCGTCCTTACGGATCGTGCGGATCACTTCGTTGAAATCTCTAGTTGGGTCGTTCACTAATAATAGATGAAGCGCAAAAATCTATAAGGTCAACTTGTGAAACGTAGTGCTTGAGATCGCTTAGGCGTTCTCGCACAGTTTTAAAGTAAGAGTAACCGAGTCAGCGTTTTCACAACTCAACTTTAACTCTCACCCGTCTATCGCTAAGCGAGGATTAGCGGTGATCGCGCATGTCGCGCTCAGCTTCGCGCATCGTAATTTTCTTTTTCAGAGTTTCCCGTTTGTCGTGCAACTTTTTGCCCGTGCAGAGCGCAATCTCTATTTTAATCAAGCCATGCTTTAGGTAAATACGCAAAGGGATGAGCGATTTACCGCCCGCTTCCATCGCACCGATGAATTTATGAATTTCTCGGCGGTGCAGCAGCAGTTTTCGCTTGCGGCGAGGTGGGTGGTTTTGAAAGTTGCCAAATTTATACTCACCTATGTGAGAATTATACATCCATACTTGGCCTTTCTCAACACGGCAGAAAGCCTCGCTAATCTGCGCGTCGCCCGAGCGGATTGCTTTTACTTCAGTGCCTTGAAGTACAATACCTGCCTCAAAACAATCACCCACAAAATAATTGTGGTGGGCTTTACCATTACGAATCTCGCGTTGATGATCCGTCGACTTTTTTTTGGCGCACACTTTAGTTCGTTCCCTCTATTTGGGAAACGCAGAGGGCACGCTTTAAATTAATGGAGGCTAAGCCTCGTCGTCAACTTCAGCCAGCTGATAGGTAATTTTTCCTTCCATGACCTCCCGGAGGGCCATATCTTCAGCAGACAGGCGTTCCAAAGACTCGATGAGAGGCTTGTAACCACTCTTCAATTGCTTGGCACGGCGCGATATCACATTGATCAGAATCATTGGATCTGTGATTTTCTTCTGGGCTTCTTTTAAATAGTCGTCTCTCAAAGTGATATTCCTCTGGTAGTGTTGTAATTGGAAAAACAGCGTAAAATGACATCCCTATGCCCCTTTGCAATAAAAAAGCAGGATTACTAGGATTTTCGCCAAAATTCCCATTGACAGCGGGATGCCCGATTCTACTGTTCACCGCTTTTCCAAAAATCATGAAAACGACTCTAGCTACTAAATCTGACCATACCAAAAACTGGTATATAGTCGACGCTGCCAATGAAACACTCGGCCGCGTATCGGTAAAAATTGCCAATGTGCTTCGTGGTCGCCACAAGCCCATCTATACGCCGCATGCCGATACTGGAGATTTCGTAGTAGTCATCAATGCCGGGAAGATCAAGGTCTCTGGTAAGAAAAATACCGATAAAAGCTACATGTTCTACTCGGGTTGGATGGGTGGCGAAAGCCACGTCAGCATGGACAAGATGCGCGCTAAGAAACCTGAATTTATTATCGAGCACGCAGTCAAGGGCATGCTCCCACGCAACAAACTCGGTCGTGCCATGATCAAGAAACTCAAAATCCATGCAGGTGCCGAACATCCTTACGAAGCTCAGCAACCCAAACCACTCGTCTAAGAGCTGGTTAATCTAACACACTTTTATATAATGAGCAAAGAAACATTTGTAGCCGTGGGCCGTCGGAAGACAGCCTCTGCGCGCGTCCGCCTCACACGTGGCACTGGCAAAATAGTCGTCAACGGCTCTGAGCCACGCGCCTACTTTAAAACCGAAGAGTTTGCGAACGCAGCACTCTCACCTTTGAAGACAGTTGAGATGGCCGACCAAGTTGACATCACTATCAAAGCACAAGGTGGTGGCCTCAACGGTCAAGCTGGCGCGGTTCGCCTCGGCATCGCGCGTGCACTTGAAAAGCTCAACGCAGATCTCCGCATACCGCTCAAGCAGGAGGGCCACATGAAGCGTGATCCTCGTTCTCGCGAGCGCCAGAAACCAGGTCTCGCAGGTGCTCGAAAGCGCTTCCAATTCTCGAAACGATAAACCGCCAGCGGCGGCAACGGTCGCATATATTGCAACCCTCCAAAGCCGCGATTGCGTGGCTTGGAGGGTTTTTTGTTTCCCAAGACCTAGCATTGCTCTATTTTAACTCAACTTAATCGTCTTCCTGATCTCAATCCTAATCCCAAGGCTCAAGTCGATTAAGACTAAAATTAAGAAAAATATTCATCCGACACCAGTCATCAGCAATTAAATCCATGAACGCAGCAATCATAGGCGCCTCTGGCTACTCCGGCGAAGAACTCGTACGGCTTCTTTCGCGGCACCCAGATGTCACGCTCACCGCAGTCACCTCCCGGTCACTAGCCGGTAAGCTCGTGGCCGAACAGATGCCTGCGCTTCAACACCTCGTCGGTAAGCTTACATTCACGGCTTCTGATCCCAAAGAGCTGGCAGCCAATCCCGACATCGACCTCTTCTTCCTCGCCCTTCCGCACGGCGTGGCTTCGGACTTTGCCGATCCTCTCTTTAAGGCCGGTAAGACCATCATCGACCTAAGCGCCGACTTTCGGCTCAGCACTACTAGGGTCTACGAAGATTATTACGCCCAGGCCCATCCCGCCCCACACCTGCTCGAAGCAGCACCTTACGTCATTCCCGAACTAGCAGACGACAAATGGAAGGACGCCTCACTCATCGCCTGTCCAGGTTGCTATCCGACGAGTGTGCAAATTCCGCTCGTCCCACTTCTCAAAGCCGGACTCATCGACGCCAAAGGCATCGTCATTAATAGCTACAGTGGTGTCAGCGGCGCGGGTAGGAAGGTCGCAGAAGATTTCATCTACTGCGAAAGAAACGAAAGTATGAAAGCGTACGGCATGCCCAAACATCGGCACCTCTCCGAGATCGAAGAGCAGCTGGAAAAGGCCGCTTTCGCCGACTGCGTCGTACAATTTAATCCGCACCTCGCCCCCATGTCACGGGGCATCTCCACTACTATCGTAGCCAAGGCCAAGACTTCCCTTGATAGCCTCTACTCGACTTGGGCAAAAGCATATGCAGAAAAGCCCTTCATTACCGTTCTACCCAGCGGTTCGCATCCTGACACCAAGCACGTAACTGGCACTAATCGGTGCGACATCTCTGCCATCTATGATTCTCGGACAGAAAACTTCGTCATCACCTCCGCGATCGATAACCTGCTCAAAGGAGCCAGCGGTCAGGCTGTGCAAATTATGAACCTAAAGTTTGGCTTCAAGGAAACTGCCGGCCTAGTCTAAAAATTTCAGCATTTCCCATGAGCATACAAGTAAAGCTAATCGAAAGCCCAAGCGGTATCTCTGATTGTCCCGGCTTCAAAACTGCCGGAGTGGCCTGTGACATTCGGGGAAAAGGTGACCTCGAATTGCTCGACCTTGCTCTCGTTACCTCTGAAGAACCGTGCCATGCCGCTGGTGTTTTCACCTTGAACGATGTCTGCGCCGCACCCGTTCTAGTTTGCAAAGAGATACTCACTTCACCCTCAGCAAAGATAGCAGGTATCGTCGTCAATAGTGGCAACGCCAATGCCGCAACAGCGGAACAAGGTATGATCGACGCCAAAGAAATGTCGGCTATTGCTCAACTCGAAACCGGTATTGGCTCTCCCTTCCTCGTTTGCTCGACTGGTCGGATCGGCCGGAAGTTACCGATGCAAAATATTAAGACAGGCATCGCCGCCGCGGCTAAAGAACTCAGTGAGGAGTCGCAAAATTCGCTCGATGCAGCCGACGCCATCCTCACCTCCGACACAGGGCGTAAATGTGCGACTGCCCAGTTTACCTATGAAGGTAAGACACTCACCGTTTCTGGCATCGCGAAAGGTGCCGGCATGATCGAACCAAACATGGCTACGATGTTAGCCTTTCTTGCGACCGACCTCGATGTCGATAACGCCGCACTCAAGAACACACTCGTTCAAGCCTGCAATAAAACCTTCAATCGGATCTCCATCGACGGCGACATGAGTACGAACGATACCGTGCTTCTGCTTGCTAATGGAAAATCTGGCTTAGTTCCCGACGATTCGCCCGAATTACTCCAAGCATTCCGGGAAGCCGTCTTTATGATCTGCGACACTTTAGCCGAAAAGATCGTCGGCGATGGTGAAAAGATCACCAAGCTAGTCGAACTTATCGTCAAAGGCTGCCAGACCGAGGAAGACGCCGAAAAGGTGGCACGTTGCGTGGGTAACTCACTGCTAGTCAAGACTTCTTGGTATGGTTCTGACCCCAACTGGGGACGGCTCGCCGACGCAGCTGGCTATGCCCTGGTCGGCCTTAAAGAGGCGTGCTTCGATATCCACTATGACGAAGTGCCCGCCCTCATCGGCGGCATGCCACAGGACAGTAAACTATCCGAGTGGAAAGCAATTGTTGCCAAAAAACGCTTCAGGATCACCCTGAATTTGAATCAAGGCAGCGGCACCTTCCGGTTGCTCACCTCAGATCTAAGTGAAGCCTACGTAAACTTTAATAAGTCAGAATAATGTCTAATCTCATAAATCTAGACGTCACTACTAAGGCATCTGTGCTCTTGGAAGCACTCCCCTATATCCAACGGTTTCGTGATGCGATTTTCGTGGTCAAATACGGCGGCGCGTTTATGGACGACGCCAACCCAGAGGTGCGGACACGTGTGGCGACTGACATCGCATTCCTCCATGCGGCGGGTATCAAAGTCGTCGTCGTACACGGCGGTGGCAAAGCCATCACGCGCGCACTCGCTGAGTCGGATGTAGAGACACGCTTCGAGCACGGTCTGCGGGTCACTGATGCTGAGTCGATCAAAGTGGTCGATCACACGCTCAACAATATTGTCAACTTAGAGATTTGTGAACTCCTCCAAGCTATGCACGCCCGGCCGATTGCCTTACCTGGCAATAGCATCCTCGTTTGCGATAAGAAAGAAGTTGTCGTAGACGGTAAATCGCTTGACCTCGGTTTCGTGGGCGAGACGCATACAGTAAAAACTAAGATTATCAAAAAAGCTCTCAACGACGGCTACATCCCCATCATCTCGCCCATGGCTTGTGACGATGACGGCCAAATCTACAACACGAACGCCGACGCCGCTGCGGGCCGTGTAGCGTCTGCGCTGCGAGCGCGCCGCCTCGTTTACCTCTGCGATGTTCCTGGCCTAATGCGTAAAGTAGATGATCCCAAGTCGCTCATTTCTTCTCTCAAAGCCGACGAAGTCGAAGGGCTGGTCAAAGACGGCACCATCAGCAAGGGCATGATCCCAAAAACTGACAGCGCGGTCAGCGCACTAAAAAACGGTGTTCACCGCGTCCATTTCATCGACGGGGAACAAGCTCACAGTCTCTTACTAGAAATCTTCACCGACCAAGGTGTCGGTTCCGAGATCGTGAATGCTTAATCCTTAGTTTACCGCCAATCCTTTCCCATGAACCATCATCCCACATTAGTCAAAAACTACGGTCCACCCGCGTTCATTGCTGCGCGGGGCGAAGGCGTATATCTCTATGACGATTTAGGCAAGCAATACCTTGATTTTGGCAGTGGTATCGCGGTCACCTCTGTGGGGCACTCACACCCAAAATGGGTCGCCGCCCTGCAAGCACAAGCCGCAACGCTCACTCATTGCAGCAACCTCTATGGAATCCCGCAGCAGCAAAAGCTTGCCGATCGGCTCGTCGCTCAAGCAGGCGCAGGTCGTTTGCTTTTATGCAACAGTGGCGCAGAATCCAATGATGCGCTGATCAAACTCGCACGGCTCCACGGCAAAAACATCTGTGGCAAAGAAGGCAAACGCTTCACCGTGGTCGCTGCCCAAAACGCATTTCACGGCCGGACCTTCGGCGGGATGGCGGCCACTCCTCAAGAGAAGATTCAAGGCGGCTTTCGCCCAATGCTGGAAGGCTTCAAGTTCGGCGAACTCAATAAAATCGAAACTTTTGATAACTTGGTCGACGACTCGGTTGCAGCAGTCTTCATCGAATCCATTCAAGGCGAAGGCGGGCTCTTCCCTGCCGAGGCTAGCTTTCTACAAGAGCTACGGGCACTTTGCACCGAACGGAATGCGCTGCTCATGCTCGACGAAGTGCAATGCGGCATCGGACGGAGCGGGCACTTTTTCGCATTTGAAGAGAGCGGCGTCAAACCTGATGCTATCGGCATGGCCAAAGGTCTCGGCGGGGGGTTTCCCATCGGTGCCATCTGGGTCTCAGAGCCTTATGCAGAACTTTTTCAGCCAGGCTCACACGGCACCACATTCGGTGGCAGCCCACTCGCCAGTGCTGCGGCCAACGCGACTCTCGACATCATTGAAGAAGAGAAATTAATCGAAAATGTTGCGGCCAACAGCCCCCAGTGGCACGCCGAACTACAAAAGTTAGCCAAAAAATATCCCGAACTAATTGCTGGCATACGGGGTGCTGGCTACATGGTGGGACTCGCGCTCAAACCCGAAGGTCACAATCTTAAGATCACTGCTGCCGCCCAAGAAAAGGGCCTCCTTACTGTTCCCGCCGCTTGCAATGTCATCCGTCTTCTTCCTGCACTCATCGCCACAGCCCAACAACTCAGCAAATCCGTCGCTATTCTGGACGAGGTTTTTTCTGAACAAATTTCGTAATTCTTCATTGTTCCTTCAGCGCCCTAAAGGGCACCCGCTTCACCCGCCCCTTTGGGGTAGACCCTAGGCGGTTCATCTCCTTCGTGCTTCTCGCCTTACATCCTAATTCAATACGATGCACCATTTTTTAAAAGAAACCGATTTTACACCCGAACAAGCTCAGCAAGTTTTCTTACTCGCCAAGCAATTCAAACACGACCGGCTCAATTGCCCGCATCCCCTCAACAAGCAATCTTGGGGTCTGCTTTTTTATAAGAGCAGCACGCGGACTCGGATCTCCTTTGAAGTTGGCGTCAACGAACTCGGAGGTTTTCCTATCGTGCTCGACTCGCAAAACACGCAAATCGGACGAGGCGAATCGGTTGCAGACACCGCCAAGGTAATGTCCCAGTATCTGCATGGCCTCGTCATCCGGACTTACGGGCACGAGATTGTCGAGGGATTTGCCAAACATGCCACGATGCCCATTGTCAACGGACTGACCGACTTCAACCACCCCTGCCAACTTTACACAGATATATTCACTCTGTTAGAGCGCTACTCGCCAGAGGCGATGGATATCAACGCACTCACGGGCAAAAAGGTCGTTTTCCTCGGCGATTGCGCCAGCAATATGGCCAACTCATGGATCCACACTGCCGCCATGTTCGGCATGGAGATTGCGCTTGCAGGTCCCGAAGGTTTTGCGCCAACTCATGAAATCGATGCTGTATTAGAAGCAGATGGATTAGCAAAAAAATATGTTTTCACTACCGATGCCAAGTCAGCAGCTGAGGACGCGGACGTCCTTTGCACAGACGTATGGGTCTCGATGGGTGACGAGGCTGAGGCTGTAAAACGCAAGTCTGCGATGACCCCCTACCAAGTGAATGGCGATCTACTAGCATTGGCAAAGTCGGACGCCTACTTCCTCCACTGTCTCCCCGCCCACGCCGGCGAAGAAGTCAGCCAGGAGGTGCTCGACAGCCCTCAAAGCATCATTTTCGACGAGGCCGAGAACCGGTTACATACGCAAAAGGCTATTATGGCGAAGCTGGTCGATTTGAATTCGTAGGCTAAATTTAATGCCTACCTGCATTTTACAAGTTTTCAGCATTGTTGCGGCTAGGACCGCACGCCAATTTCGCTGTTTTTACGACTTTTCCAGCTATGCATCCGATCATTCTTAAAGGCCGTCCGGCATTCTCCGATTTCCGCCTCGACGCGCTTAAAAAAGCGCTCAATGAAGCCATCGACGCGCACGACATCGCAGAGATCGACGCCGTCGAGTGCTACTTCATCGAAGCGGCTAATCCGCTCGACGATATCACCAACGAGCGCGCTTTCGTCCTCCTCGCGGCAGAGGAATATTTCAGCCATACTGATGACGGCGGTTTCTTTGTCACCCCGCGAAAGGGCACGATCTCGCCTTGGTCTACTAAGGCAACAGACATCTTTCACAACTGTACCCTTGAGGCTGTGGCACGCGTCGAGCGCGGTATTCACTTCCGTCTAAGCACCGCCGACGGTCTCGTCCTCGGCATCAAAGACCTTGTTTTGGGGCTCCTCGTCCTGCACGACCGTATGACCGAAGCCGTCTATGACGACGTTTCCGACTTTTTCAGCCACTTCGAACCCGCCCCCCTGCGTACTGTGCCACTCATGGCTGAAGGTCCCGAAGCTTTTGCCAAGGCCAACATTGACTGGGGCCTCGCGATGTCGGAACCCGAGATCGATTACTTAGTAGCCGCCTACCAGAAAATGAAACGCGACCCGACCGATGCCGAGCTTGTCATGTTCTCGCAGGTCAACTCCGAGCACTGCCGTCACAAAATTTTCAATGCCGACTGGATCGTCGACGGCGAGAAGAGCGATCTTTCCCTCTTCGGTATGATCCGCAACACCCATAAGTTGAATCCCGGAGGCACGCTCTCCGCCTATGCTGACAACTGCGGCGTGATCCCAGGTTCAACTGCGGACTGGTGGGAAGTCGACCAAACGGGCTCAAAAAAGACTTATCGTAAGACAGCGAGCCAGCTAGACATTCTTTGTAAAGTAGAGACCCACAATCACCCTACCGCAATCTCGCCCTTCCCTGGTGCCGCAACGGGCGTCGGTGGTGAAATCCGCGACGAAGGTGCGACTGGTATCGGTGGTCGCCCCAAGGCTGGCATCTCCGCCTTCATGGTCTCCAATCTCGAAGTGCCCGGCTATACTCAGCCATGGGAAAAACATATCGCCGAGCACCCGACCCGCATGGCCTCCCCGATCGATATCATGCTCGAAGGCCCAATCGGTGGCGCAGCCTTTGGCAATGAGTTTGGTCGCCCACAACTTTGCGGTATGTTCCGCACCCTTCAGCTAGAGCACAACGGCCAACACCGCGGCTATCACAAGCCGATCATGGTCGCAGGCGGCATGGGCAACATGAAGCGCGAACACGTGGACAAGAAGCCCATCCCACCGACAGCACTCATTCTTCAACTCGGCGGCCCAGCAATGAAGATCGGCCTAGGCGGTGGCGCAGCTTCCTCCATCGGAGCGGGCTCTCAGTCCGAAGCCCTCGACTTCGATTCCGTCCAGCGCGGCAACCCAGAAATGGAGCGTCGCTGCCAACAAGTGATCGATGGCTGTATCGCACTCGGCGCGGATAACCCCATGCTCTCAATTCACGACATCGGCGCAGGCGGGCTCTCCAACGGTCTCCCCGAACTCGTTGAAGCCACCGGTGGGCGCTTCCACCTCCGCAATATCCACAACGAAGATTCTTCCATGTCGCCCATGGAGATTTGGTGCAACGAATCCCAAGAGCGCTACGTCATGGCCGTCATGCCTGACCGCATTGATATCTTCACCGCACTCTGCACACGTGAGCGCTGCCCCGTCGCCATTGTAGGCGAAGCGACCGACGACGGGCAACTCGTGCTCGAAGATTTGCACTTTAAAAATAAACCTATCGACATGGAAATGAGCGTCCTACTCGGCAAGACCCCGAAGATACTTAAAGATGTTAGTCGTATGGTCGAAGATCACGCCGAGCTTGACGTATCCGAGATTCAACTACCCGATGCCATCGACCGTGTACTGCGCTTCCCAGCCGTTGCCAATAAAAGTTTCCTTATCACCATCGCCGACCGCAGCATCACAGGCATGGTCGCCCGTGATCAAATGGTGGGGCCGTGGCAAACACCCGTGGCCGACGTCGCCGTTACCGCCACCAGTATGGATAGTACTACCGGTGAAGCCATGGCGATGGGTGAGCGCACACCGATTGCGATCCTCAACGCTGCTGCATCTGGCCGCATTTCGATTGGCGAATGTTTGACTAATATCGCATCCTCACACGTCGGAAAAATCGGCAATGTTAAGCTCTCTGCCAACTGGATGGTTGCCGCTGGCGAAGAAGGAGAAGACGCTAACCTTTACGACACTGTCAGAGCGGTCGGCATGGAACTCTGCCCAGCTTTGGGTATCTGTATTCCTGTCGGTAAAGACTCCATGTCCATGCGCACCAGTTGGAAAGACAGCGCAGGCAGAGACCACAAGCAAGTCTCCCCGCTCAGCCTCATGGTAACAGGTTTCTCTAGCGTCGAAGACGTGCGCAAGACTGCCACACCAGACCTGAAGTCAAGCGACAGCGCCCTCCTCCTCCTCGACCTGGGAGCGGGTAAGAACCGCCTCGGCGGCTCCACCCTCGCGCAGGTTTATAATCAGGTAGGCAAGGCCACTCCCGACCTTGACGACCCAGAAAAATTCGTAACTTTCTTCAGCGCTATTCAAGAGCTCCTCGCAGACGACCTCATCCTTTCCTACCACGACCGTAGTGACGGTGGCCTAGCCGCGACCCTTTGCGAAATGGCAATCGCTGGCCGCAAGGGTATTAACGCCTTCCTCGATAAGTTAGGCAAAGATCCACTCGCCGCCCTCTTCTCAGAGGAATTGGGAAGCGTCATCGAAATCGACAAAACAAAACTAGCTACCGTCATGGGAGTGCTCGCCAAGCACGGCGTCTCTGACATCACTCACCTGATCGGCAACACGTCTGCAGAACCAACTGTGAACATCCAACTGAATAACGAACAACTATTCAGCGAAAGTGTCGCCAAGCTGAACCTCGCATGGTCCGAGCTTACTTACCAGATGCAAGCCAAGCGCGACAACCCAGACTGCGCGCGGGAAGCGTATGATTCCCTCCTCGAAGAGAATAAGGGCATCCTCATCAATCCCTCATATAGCGTCGCAGAAGTGGATGAACTTCTAAGTATGAACTCCCAACTTTTAAGTTCTGACACGAAGCGCCCGCTCGTCGCCATATTTCGTGAGCAGGGAATTAACGGCCAAAACGAAATGGCCTTCGCCTTCGACCGCGCTGGTTTCCAAAGTATTGATGTCCACATGACCGACCTCCTTGAGGGTAGCGTTGACCTCGCAGACTTTGCGGGCCTTGTCGCTTGCGGCGGCTTCTCTTACGGCGACGTCCTCGGCGCTGGTTCCGGTTGGGCCAAGAGCGTGCTCTACAACCCGAAGCTCAAAGCAATGTTTCAGACCTTCTTCGAGCGTAAAGACAGCTTCACCCTAGGCGTCTGCAACGGCTGCCAGATGATCTCTCAACTTAAAGAGATCATCCCGGGCGCCAAGGGCTGGCCAGAGTTCAAGCGTAACCGCTCCGAGCAATTCGAAGCCCGCTATAGCAACGTTGAGATTATGGAGAGCCCTTCGATCTTCTTCAAAGGCATGGAAGGCAGCCTCCTCCCAATCCCTGTCGCCCACGGTGAAGGTCGCGCCGACTTTAGCACTACAGGCGACCTCGATCTGTGCGTCAGCAACAATCAAATCACAGCCCGCTACATTGACTTCAAAGGCGAGCCAACGGAATCCTATCCAGCCAATCCAAATGGATCACCCGCAGGTGCTACTGGCTTTACCACAAGCGACGGCCGCGCCACCATCATGATGCCACATCCAGAACGCTGCTTCCGATCTGTGCAAATGAGCTACAAGCCAGACGATCAGTTCACCGGCGAAGCCGGACCATGGTTGAAGATGTTTCAAAATGCGCG
>QOOZ01000028.1 GCA_003331195.1 Puniceicoccaceae bacterium
CCCCGAAGATGGCGGCAAAGATCTCTTTGTTCACCATTCTGAAATCAAAATGGACGGCTATGCCTCCCTCGAAGACGGTCAACAAGTCTCCTTCGAAATCGGCAGCGGACCTAAGGGTCCATGTGCAACTGAAGTTACACCAGCTTAACCCGAGTAATCACCCATTTTTATGGCAAAACGCGTTCCCTATTGGGAGCGCGTTTTTTTATTTAGTAAATAAGGCTGCCTCTCGCACATCGCAAATAAGAACGGATGTGACAATCTTCGCTCGACCGTTAATTTGTAGCAGACTCCTTGCAAAGTCTGAATTTTCCACAGGGCGATGTGATTCTGAGTTGTGGAAGTTAGATTAGTAATGAACGACTCGGCGTGCTCAGCAACACCTCACCAACTTTAATCGAGTAACCTCGTAAGAAATCGGGCACAGGCAGCATGCGCCCGCCAGGGCGTTGAAGTTCATGTATGCGTAATAGACCCATGCCGGTGGCAACATCAAGGGTCTCACCTGCCACAATTACGCTACCAGGTTGCTCAGAGGTAATCGACTCGGCAAGTGAGCACTTACCTACTTTGACGCGCGTTTCGCCATGATCAAAGAAACCACCAGGCCACGGAGTGAACGCGCGAAGTCGGGCGTCGATCGACGCAGCTGTTTGGGTGAAATCGAGTGCGCCATCTTCTTTCGAAATTTTACGACAATGAGTAGCCAGACTGGCATTCTGCGGTGCTAAGCTTAGCTCACCAAGAAGCGACGCTTTTAAATTTCGGCCTAAAAGGGCAAGCACCGCTTGGCCAACTTTAGTGCGGACAGTTGGACTTGTGTCCCCATTTTCAATACATATGCGCTCGCAGTCTGCAACCGCCCCTGCGTCCATTTCTTTGACCACTTGCATCAAGCAGACACCCGTCTCTACTTCGCCTTGGGCAATGGCGGCCTCGACTGGCGACGCTCCGCGATAGGCAGGTAGAATCGAACCGTGGAAATTGAACATACCATGCCTTGGCGCCTCTCGCACTGTTTTGGGTAAGAAGTGCCCGTAAGCCATAACGAAGGCGAGCGCGACTTGCTGGGCACGCAACCAATCAGCTAGTGCCGCATCGGGCTTTTCAGGCTGAAAGAGTGGGATACCTTTCGAACTAGCAAATTCCGCGACAGAGTTTTGTTGAAACTTTTTACCTCGCCCTTGTCGACGGTCGGGCTGCGAAACCACCCCTGCAAGCGTGCAAAAATCGCAAGCCTGCTCATGGAGATACTGTAGGCCAGGTAAACAAATGGCGTCGGAGCCGAAATAAACAATTTTTGGTAGGTCTGGCATGGGTTGTAGATAAACGATCAAGGCGTGTTGCCGAAACTGTAAAATTTTGGTCGCTTGGACTTTAGGAATCCATAATCCAAAAGATCATGATTTTGGCTACGAGCTCAATGAGTTAGAGAAATTCCTGTTGACCCATTGCATCACGGGCAGTGGCGGAGGCAGCGCTTTGCAGGAAGAGCCAGCGCAGGCTGGCATCTTTTAGAGTTGGTTCTTCGGTCAGGCGGCGCAAGAGCAAGGCAGAGGCGATTGCATCGTAAAGAGCGCAGTGGTAGTAGCGGCGCTGTGCAGGACAAATCGTGACGGCTTGGACGTCTAGGGTGGCCTGAAGATCGAAGATTTCGATGAGTGCTTGAAGCTTATGGTTTTCGAGCTGCGGATAAACGCGCCGGTAAATATGTAGGGTATCGAGCCAGGGCGCCCAAGTTGCGGTCGTCTGTCCAGGTTCCGCAAAATCTGGCGAAGTGCGCGGGCATGACCAAACAGCGCGTAAAAACCCGTCTTCAACCGAGGCGTTGTGGGCGCAGAAGGCTCCCGATTGGCGAAGGCGAGCGAAGAGTGACCAATCGGCCTCGAAGAGGGCCTCGCAAGAGGCGCGGTCTTCGGAAATACCGTGCTGGCCTCGGTCAATGTCAGTAATCGTACCAGTAGGAGCGCAGATCCGCGTCTGCGAATCGACAATCTCACCATTCTCCAGCGTGACGTAGCCATACTCCACGACGCCACTTTGACGGCTGCCTTCAAAATCGATAACGTGGATGGGAGTGTCGAACATGTGGTCAATCCTAAGATTCAAAGGCTAACTGACTGAGTGACTTGAGCAAGCTCAGACGCTACTGTTTCGCAGTCATAGATAGAGCGATAAGCTCCTACCTGTGCTTGCGACAGGACGAGACGGTCTAACGAAGCCTTTCCCTCTATTGATTTTTCAAATTTGATATTTGATTGAACGGCTCAGTCGTTCAGGTAAGAAATACCTGACTAATGTACCTTTTAATTCTAAGACGTTTACTGCAAGCTATCCCTACGCTATGGGTGATTGCATCGGCGACGTTTATTTTGATGCAGCTAACGCCAGGTGGCCCCTTCGATACCGAGAAGGACATACCTGAGGAGGTCCAGGCCCTGATCAATGCACACTACGGCCTTGATCTGCCAAGGCATGAGCAATACTTCCGCTTTCTTGAGCAACGACTACGGGGAGACTTTGGTCCCTCTTATAAATACGCAGGTTGGGATGTGGATGAGATCATTGCACAGAGCTTCCCCGTGTCGATGGAACTAGGGCTCTATGCCTTGCTCGTGGCGCTGACAGTCGGCACACCCATCGGCGTACTCGCGGCACTGCGACATAATCGGCCTTCGGAAAGTGTGCTAATGGGCTTTGCCATGCTGGGTATTTGCCTGCCTGCATTTGTATTGGGGCCAATTCTGATCATGGTGTTCAGCATGCAACTCGGCTGGTTCAACCCATTCGGTTGGAACACGCCGGGCGACCGCGTATTGCCCGCGGTTACGTTAGGGCTTTTTTATGCAGCTTACATCGCACGGCTCGCACGAAGCGGGATGCTAGATGTGATGCGACTGGATTACATCCGCACAGCACGTGCAAAAGGGCTCGCCCAAAAAGCGGTGGTAATGCGCCACGCACTACGCACGGCGCTCTACCCTGTGGTGGCCTATTTAGGACCCGCTGTGGCCGGCTTGATCAGTGGTTCGTTTGTAGTGGAGACGATTTTTTTCATCCCAGGCTTGGGTAGTTTCTTCGTCAACTCAGCCTTCAACCGCGACAGCACAATGGTGATGGGCACGGTACTTTTTTATGCAGTACTAATTTTGTTTTTTAACCTTTTAGTAGATCTGATTCAGATGTGGATGAATCCGCGCACGCGCCATGATGACTAGGCTAGAACGAGAGCAAGCCAGCACCGACGCTCGCTCGCTAGGTCGAGATGCTTGGGAGCAACTCTGCGCAAACCGCATGGCTCGGATCGGTGGCAGCTTATTTATCGGGATCGTCCTACTCTGTTTGATTGGTCCATTCTTCGTGCCGCATTCGCTTGAGACAACACAGCTCGCCTATGGAGCGCAGGCACCGTCGTGGACGCACTGGTTTGGCACCGACGAGCTCGGGCGCGACATCCTTGTAAGGACCTTGATCGGTGGCCGTATTTCCATCGGGGTGGGCTTCGCGGCGACAATGGTAGCACTCTTAATCGGGGTCGTATACGGAATGATCGCAGGATACTACGGTGGGCGCATAGAGGCTGCGATGATGCGATTCGTCGATACGCTTTACGCCCTACCGTTTACAATTATCGTGATTCTGTTAACCGTGCTTTTGGGGCGAAGCATCTTGCTCATCTTTCTCGCGATCGGTGCGGTCGAGTGGCTAACTATGGCGCGCATCGTGCGTGGGCAGACGAAGGCGCTACGTAAGCAAACATTCGTTGATGCGGCTATTGTCGGTGGGGCGCCAACGCGGCGCATACTCAGGAAGCATATTTTGCCGAATCTTTTGAGCCCTGTGATCGTATTCACAACGCTGACGATCCCAGCGGTGATTTTACTGGAATCAGTGATCAGCTTCCTTGGGCTAGGTGTACAACCTCCGACGAGTTCGTGGGGGATCTTAATTAACGAGGGTGCAGTGAAACTAGATATCTACCCTTGGATGTTGATCTTCCCTGCACTGTTTTTCTCGCTGACGATCTTCGCACTCAACTTCGTGGGCGACGGACTCCGTGATGCCCTTGATCCGAAGAGTAAGGGGGAATCGTAGTCAAATATTAGAGCCCTAGATTTAAACAGTCTTGGACGCTTGGTTCGCTAGGCACCCCAGCGACAAAGTCGACAGACCGACCTAGAATCCCTTCTTGCGGAGTACTTCTTCGAGCTGACTCTGAAAAGACTGCACGTCTTCAGGGCTGGGGCGATACTCGGGATCGTCGCCAGGGATGAGGCCTAGTTGACCCGCTGCGCTCAGCTGCCAACCAAGGCTGACGCCGTCACTGAATACCACAGTGCCATTAACCAATGATCCAGGCCGCGGAATAGCGTCGACATCGACAGTCACTGCGCCGTTAGCGCCCTCATCGACTAACTCAGCCTCAGCAGGCTCGGCTGTTGATTCTTCTCCGGGCTCGACTTCTGGTGCTTCTGGTGCTTCTGGTTCTTCTGGTTCTTCTTCAACAACTGCGATATCCAGGTCGTCGACGAGAAAGCGAACGTCCATATAGGTCATAGAGATTTCAAAGGCTTCACGCAACGAACGCTGGACATCAGCCAGTGAGCGGCCTTCTTGAATCCATTCTGTAATTACGGCTTTTTGTGCATCAGAGATTTCCATATTTGGTCAAATTGAAGATGGTATGCTGGTCGTCAACTATGAAGCGGCGCTAGTGAGTCTGTTTGGAGAGATACTGTTTGGGCGTCGTGCCTGCCTGGCGTTTAAAGCTGCGACTAACGAAGAAGAGTAAATAGCTTGCGGCTCATAACATATACCGCTTGACCGTTTAAGTGGCGCTTCTATGATCTAATACAATTACTAAGTATTTACCTTTTGCGCACATCCATGAAGCATCTTCGCCTTTTTAGTACTCTCCTCTTCTCTGCACCTCTAATCCTAACTAGCCTGCATGCGCAGAAGGTTTCCGACCCAGAGTTACTACGCTTGGGCAATGGAATCGCCGCCATCGCCGAAGGACAAATTATTACGGTCGAAGAGCTACGCCGCGAACTTGAACCAATCATCCCTCGTCTCCGTGTGGAAGCGCGCAACGCTCAGGAGTTCTCCAAGCGCATCGACGAGTTGAGCAAAGAAGTGCTGCAAAACATGATTGACCGCATCATCATTGTCAAAGCAGCCGAAGAAAAGGGTCTACTTTTGCCGGAGTCCTACATTGACCAAGAGTATGACGAGGTCATTGACCGCGACTTTGGTGGCGATCGTGGCCGCTTTCTCGAATATCTACGTGCCCGTGGCGAAACTGCCCGCGACTTCCGCCGAAACATCTACAAGCGAGTCGTAGTAAATGCGATGAGAGCGGAGACACGTCGGTCACAGTCTGAGATCAGCCCCGAACGGATCGAAGAATTTTACGTCAAAAACAAGCTACGCTTTTACCAAGAAGAAGCACTCCACTTACGCCAAATCATCCTCACGCCGATGGCTAACGAAGGGCTTGTTCCATTACGCCAAACAGCTAAGAGGGTGATCAACGAACTCGACAACGGTGCCAACTTCGGAGACATCGCACGTAAATACAGCCAGGACGACATGAGCCGCAAAGGCGGCGATTGGGGTTGGATCGAGCGTAAGGATATCCGCAAGGAACTCAGTGACATCGCCTTCGGTCTAGAGACAAGCCGATATAGCCAACCGATCGAAATCAGCGGCACAATTTTCATCCTCTACGCAGAAGATAAGCGAGAAGAAATGATCCAACCAGTGGCCCAAGTACGCGACATTATCGAAAATGTTCTCGTCGGTCAAATCGCCCGAGAGACTCAAGAAAAGTGGCTTAACGACCTGCGTAATGATGCTTACGTGCGCTACTTTTTGTAGGGTTTAATAGTAGCATACAACCCGGTTCGCGCCGGTGTTTCGGATTCACTAGCAGGGGCGCGAGTCTGCTCGCATTCAAGGTGTAAAAAAGTATTATACATCTGCCAATTCCTTTTCCGTCTTGAGCCTAAGTTGACCGCAAGCAGCATTAATATCGTGACCTTTTTCACGGCGGATAGTAGCAGAGACTCTGGCCTTGCGGAGTACCTCAATGAATGCGTCTTGGCGACGTAGGCTGGGGCGTTTCCACTGGAGGCCCTCCACTGTGTTGTAGGGGATGCAGTTGACGTGGGCGTGGAGATCGCGCGCGATTTTAGCCAACTCTAGCGCTTGCTCGAGACTATCGTTAACATCTTCAATCAGGATAAACTCAAGCGTGAGCATGCGCCCGTGCCTTTGCTGGAAGGCTCGTGCGGCAGGAATCAACACTTCAAGCGGGTATTTTTTATTGATCGGCATGATCTGCTGGCGGACTTCGTTAGTCGCTCCATGCAGAGAGATAGCAAGGCGCACCGCGATCCCCTCCTCCGCCAGTTTAAGAATCTGCGGCGCAAGGCCGGAAGTGGATACCGTGATGCGGCGAGCACCGAAATTAAGTCCCCATTCGGCGTTAAGAATACGAATGGTGCGAACCAGAGTGTCGTAATTCGAGAGTGGCTCGCCCATGCCCATGAAGACGATGTTATCAAAGGAGGCAATCTCCTCTCGGGCGCGATCGGTGTGAGCATCTTCGCAGCGGCAGATGTGCATGAGTTGAGAGACGACTTCTGCCGCCATCAGATTACGCCGAAAGCCAGCCAATCCAGAGGCGCAAAACTTACAGCCAAAAGCGCAACCTACTTGAATAGACACGCAGACAGTCTTGCGTGAGTCCTCCTGTCCAACGCCTTTTTGTGGTGCACGGATCAGAACGGTCTCGATCAGTGATTTGTCTTCTAGCTCAAGGAGCAGCTTTTGGGTGACATCGTCAGAGCGCTTATCTATGACAGGTGCAGTAGGATAGAGGATGAAATTTTCTTCGAGCCAGGCCCGGAAATCCTTCGGCAGATTGGTCATAGCATCCCACGAATCTACGCGCTTTTTGTAAAGCCACTCCATGACTTGATTGGCGCGAAAGCCCTTGTACCCTGCCGCTTTGATCTGGTCTTTCAAGCTTTCGAGAGTTTCGCCAAAGAGACTGGGTTTCTGGGGTGTAAATCGCACAGAGTGGAACTTGCACGTTTTGCACGTGAATGGAAGTTCGAAGTCTGGAACCAGAAGCTGGAAAATATAAAGAGGCACCCTTACAAGTGATCGCGTGCACAGTTATGACTGAAGCAATCAGTAGCTTAAGGTCCATGCAGACGGCTTTTTAATGAAAATTTTCAGTTGTTAAATATAAATAGTGATCTAAAGTTCACCTAAAAGTAATGAATATCGCCTATTCCAGTCATCGCCGAGTCAAAGACATGGTCGCGAGCGAGCGCCCGCAAGAACGGCTTGAGAACTTGGGCGTCGAAGCGCTCAGTGACCGCGAACTGCTGGCCATGATTTTACGAACAGGCACACCAGGTATCGACGTGCTCAGCATGTCGGGGGATTTATTGCACGAAGCTGGCAGTCTCGCCAGTCTGCTTCGCTGGTCGGCTGAAGACTTCCGTAAAATTCATGGTATTGGTAAGGTTAAGGCACTCCAACTGATCTCCGTGATGCAGTTTGCCAAGCGCCTATTGAGTGAAGAAGAAGGGCAAGAAGTATGCTTTGATAATTCGGCTATGGTAGCTCAGCACTTTCGTAATCTAGTAGCAGGCGCAGAAGTCGAGCGCTTCTGGATACTCTGTCTCGACCGCAAGAATAGACTACTGAAACGCATTGAAGTGACGAAGGGCACGGCCACGAATTGCCTCGTTCACCCCCGCGAGGTTTTCCGCGAAGCCATCCGCCATAATGCAAGCGCCATCGTTGCAGTGCATAACCATCCAAGCGGCGACCCTGCGCCAAGCCACGCCGACATTCAAGTTACGCGACAACTACGAGCGTCAGCCAAGATCGTCGGTATCGAATTAACGGATCACATCATAATCGGTTACAAACCACGAGATCCGCAGGGGCTAGGCTACTACAGCTTCAACGAAGCAGGTTTAACTTGATCTATTAGATTTCTAATACCTACAGCGTAGACGTCGGACACGGTTCCAAAAAAAATTCTTCTTCGTAACAAAACAGTAATCACCAATTCGACCCTAATCTTAGCTCTTGGCCGACGCTTCTGGTTTCTGAACTATCCAAAAACGGCAGTCGTCAGAAAACGCTTCCACCTCAACGGACTCTTTGCCCAGTTCGCTGCGCATGACGGATACTTCGATATGAAAGCCTACTTTATTAAGGAGCAACTGCATCTCTGATACTGTGGGGACATGCATGAAGTGAATACCATGATCAGTCCACTCAGCGCGGTCGCCGAAGTCTTCTAGCTCGGGTTTCTTAGTGCCATATTCCCAACGAAGAGTTTCAGCCTCCCAAAAATCTCGGTGAGTGGAGCAATCGCGATCATGCGTGGTAAAGACAAACCAAGCACCCGGGCGAAGCACCCGAAAGACTTCGTTCAACGCTCGCTCACGCTGAACCGACTTAGGGATTTGCATCAGACCATTGAATCCGAAAATCGCTCCATCGAAAATCGCATCTTCAAACTCCAAGCAGGTCGCATCAGCCACTCGGCTATGAATCGCATAATCCAATCGCTTAGCCAAATCACGGGTCTTCCCTACCATGGACCGTGCGTAGTCGGTGGCCAAAAGATTGTGGAAACCCAGCTCATAGAGCCCGAAGGCAATTCGCCCCGCTCCGCAACCTAACTCCAGTATAGAATCGTCTGGCGCAAACAAACGGGTAAAGATTTTTACCTCAGATGCCCACAATCCCAGCTCGACAGAGGCCTTGGCGTAGTCATCCACCACTCCATTCGATTCGAAATAAGCCTTCACATTTTTGTCGTCCATGCGCTCTAGTCAATGCGACACGAATAGGCTGGCAAATCGAAACGAGTAAAAACAAAAGTGGGGCAAACTTACTGCTCTTTGACGCTGGGCCTTCGACCCAGACGCTTTCGATCTGAACAACTTTGGGGAATTCCTGAGAACCAAACTCAATTTTTTGACTGGCGCAGATAGTAGCACTGCGTTTGTCTGATCGCTTATGTCCGACGGCAATAAAGAAACCCCAGCTGATTTCATCCGCCAAATAGTGGCTGCCGATGTGGCGGCCGGTAAGCATGACGGGCGTGTGCAGACGCGTTTCCCGCCTGAACCCAATGGCTACCTCCAAATCGGCCACGCGAAGGCGATCTGTTTGAACTTCGATATCGCGAAGGACTTTGGCGGCCTCTGTAACCTTCGTTTCGACGATACAAATCCGGAGAAAGAGAGTGACGAATTCGTCCAAGCGATCTTAGAGGACATCAAATGGCTGGGTTACGAGTGGGCGAAGGTCTGCTTTGCCAGTGACTATTTCGAGCAGCTTTTTGACTGGGCTTGTAAGCTCATCGTGTCGGGCGATGCCTATGTAGACGAACTAAGCTTTGACGAAATGCGCGCATATAGGGGCTCTGTCAATGAGCCGGGCAAAAACAGTCCCCACCGCAACCGCCCAGCTTCCGAAAGTCTTGATCTATTTAAACGGATGCGCTCGGGCGAATTTGAAGACGGTGCCAAGGTACTCCGCGCCAAGATCGATATGGCACATCCAAACATGAACATGCGCGACCCGGTCATGTATCGCATCAAGCGAATGTACCACCACCGGGTGGGCGACGCATGGCCTATTTACCCGAGTTACGATTTCACCCATGGCCAAAGCGACTCACTCGAAGGCGTCACCCACTCGCTCTGCTCGCTGGAATTTGAAGACCATCGACCGCTCTACGATTGGTTTATCGGAAAGCTAGGTATCTTCCCCTCAAAGCAAACTGAATTCGCCCGCCTCAACCTAAGCTACACAGTGGTGAGCAAGCGTAAGCTACGGACTCTGGTCGAAGATGGCTGGGTCGAGAGCTGGGATGATCCTCGTATGCCAACTCTATCTGGGATGCGTCGCCGTGGCTACCCTGCTACCGCTATTCGCAGCTTCTGCCAAACCGTCGGCATCACCAAGACACCATCGACAAGCGACGTAGCACTACTGGAGCACGCCGTACGCCAAGAGCTTAATCTCTCTAGCAGTCGTCGCATGGCGGTCATGGATCCACTCGAAGTCGAGCTGACCAACTGGTCGGAAGATGAAGTCCTCGAAGTCGAAGCGATCAACAACCCGGAAGATGAAAATGCGGGCACGCGTAAGATCCCCTTTGGGAAGCGAATTTTCATTGAGCAAGAAGACTTTCGCGAAGAGGCCAACAAGAAGTTCAAGCGGCTAAAGAAAGGGCACGAAGTACGACTTCGCGGCGCCTATGTAATTAAATGCGAAGACTGTGAAAAGAATGCTGACGGTAATGTAACCAAATTGCTTTGCAGTGTCGACCTCGACACGCTCGGGAAGAACCCCGTAGACCGAAAGGTAAAAGGTGTCATCCATTGGGTCAGCGCAACTCACGCCGTCAAAGCGAAAGTCCGTCTCTTCGACCGCCTATTTTTACTCGAAAAGCCAGAGGCCGATAAAGAGCGCACATTTACCGAGTTTGTGAACCCCGACTCTTTGACCGAAGCCACCGCCCTCTGCGAGCCGAGCCTAAGCGAATTACCCGTGGGCGAGACCTGCCAATTCGAGCGTATCGGCTATTTCTGCCTCGACTCAAAAATGAGTCAACCCGGTGCCCTAGTCTTTAACCGCACTGTGGCGCTCCGCGACTCTTGGGCAAAAAACAATTAAACCCTATGCACGCACCCACACTTGAACTGTTTCAACAGTACTTCCCTAGTCAGCCCCTACACTACGCATTCGCGCCTGGACGAATCGAGTTTATCGGCAATCACACTGACTACAATGGAGGCCTCGTGATGGGTGCCGCAGTGACGGAGGGAATCACAGTGTGCGTAAGCCTACGCGAAGATGCAATGATTCACATCGTGAGCGACGCAGGCGATCTGGTTGAAATCCCCCTAGGCAATTACAAAGCTGTGAAGGGCGCAGCCTCTTGGACGAACTATCCAATTGGCGTGACAAAGGTAATGGCGGATCTCGGCATGGCAACGCCGACTGGCTACAACATGGCTGTGACGAGCACACTCCCCTCGGGCGCAGGCATGAGTAGCAGTGCCGCTTTTGAATTAGCGACGGCCAAAGCGCTCGCCGTGCTCTACGGTTACGAAACGGATACTGCTAGTTTTGCTCGCATTGGACGTAAGGCAGAAAACGAATTTGTAGGTATGCCCTGCGGCATTCTTGACCAAGGTGTCTCAGCCTTCGGTAAAGCCGATCATCTAGTCAAAATTGATTGCGCGACCGAGACCTTCGTGACTGAACCGATGCCTCGCGGCGCGCACTTTTGGATTTTTAACTCTAACAAAAGACACGCCCTCGTTGACTCTGCCTACGCAGATCGTTTCAAAGAGTGTCATGACGCACTGGTGCTGCTGCAAGCCGACTATCCCGAAGCAAAAACGCTATCAGAGATTAGCGAAGAGCAATTAGCGGCTTCAAAGCCTAATCTCGACGAACTAATCTTCCTTCGCGCCACTCACATCGTCGGTGAAAATGCCCGCGTGCGTAAGGTCGAAATGGCTTTAGCTAATAACGACCTAAAAGCCGTTGGTGCATGCCTAAACCAGTCACATGAAAGTTCCCGAATTAATTTTGAAAATAGTATCGAAGAGCTCGATACACTAGTCGAACTGCTCAAGCTCCAGCCTAGCGTTTATGGTGCCCGCCTAACTGGTGGTGGCTTTGGCGGTGCTGTAATGGCGCTGACTGATACTAATTTCGGACAAACCCAAGCCGATGCCATCGCCACAGTCTTCGAAGCTAAGCACGGCCTACAGCCATCTATCTTTCACACCCGAGCAGGTGATGGAGCGAAGCTGCTGTAATAGCTTACCCTCTAGTTCTTCGTCAAAAAGTTCAGTTCGTCTTCACTGCGTGGGAACGGCGCATACCAAGCCGCTAAGAAGGATGGGATTGTGGCAAGCATGACGATGATAAAGAAAGTCAGATATCCGAGATAATCAGCCAAAAATCCACTCACTGCAGTCGTCGGCCAGAGCACAAGGTTCATGATCGCCGTGCAGAAAGCATAATGCGTCATATGATACTTCCCAGGACTGATCTGCTGCATCATGTAGAGCATGTTCGCGATAAATCCAAAACTATAGAAAAACTTCTCGATCGTGACCAATGACCCCACGGTCCAGAGTGTCACGGGCACCCCACCCTGAGCCGCAAATGCAAGATAGACATAAGTCAAATTCGGCAGGTTGAGACAAATCGCCATAGTAAAAAGTGTCTTCTTCAGCCCGTATTTAGAGATAAAAATTCCTCCAAGGATACCACCCGCCAGACTCACCACCGTGCTCACCGTGCCATCAATAATACTCTTCTGAGCGAGAGAGAGTCCAATGCCACCCACCTCCGAGTCGGCTTGCAGGAACAAATGCCCCACGCCCAATAACAAACCCTCTCCACTTCGAAACAGAAAGACAAAGGCAAGCATGCCCCAGATTTGAGGCTTCCGAAAGAAATCAATCCACGCATCAACGAAAGTGACTCGCGCTTCTTTAATACTTTTAGGGCGATCCGTCACAGAACCCCTAGGTAAGAAAAAGATATGGTAGCCAGCCAAAGCTGACATCACGGCTGCCGCCACACACCAAGCGATCGTCCAAGAGGACGTCTCACCTTGCCCGAAGTAACTTGCAACATAGACGATGAAGGCCATCGAAAAAATACGTCCAACGTTCCAGAATACACCCTGTATTCCCACATACTTGGCCTGGTCCTTCTTGTTCAAACTAGTGATATAGATACCATCCATACAGATATCCTGCGTCGCCGAAGCGAATGCCATCATCCACAAAACTCCTATCGAAATCAGGAAGTAGCTCGACATTGGTAGACAAAAACCTACCAAGACCAGAAGCCCAACCATTCCAAATTCCATCGCCAGGACAATCCACTTCTTTGTCTTAAACATGTCGAGAAAGACGGCCCAAAGCGGCTTCAGCGACCACATCAGAGTAATGTTACCCACCCAGAAAGTGATCTCGGTGTCTGAATGCCCAAGGTCTTTAAACATTGTCGCCGCCACCCAGGTGATCATGACATACGGAATACCCTCGGCGAAGTATCCCGACGGCACCCAAGACCAAGGGTTACGGGTGGGGGCTGTGCTTTGGCTCATAGGGTAAGTGATAGAATATAGTGATAACAAGATCGAAACAAAGGCATTCGGCAAGCGCACACGCCCCGTTCAACTAACTTCCTTCCTCGGTTTGCGCGCCCTCGGTAGGTCGCGCGCATCGAAGTGGAGGATATATTTTTGTTCGAAGTATGGATCGCTGAAAGTCTCACCCAAAGAAATCGTCTTTCGCGGGCGAATCCCGAGTGCGGCTAATTCGTCGTCGAGTTCACCGCCTTTCCAATAGAGCACTCCATTGGGAATTGAGTTACGCTCGCCACGGCGAACGTTATCTTTGATCCAGCTGAAATATTCAGGTAAATTTTTGACTGCACGCCCGGTAATAAAGTCGAACTTTTTTTTGACCTCTTCGGCGCGGCATTGACGAGCTTCTACATTCTTAAGTTCAAGCTTGTCCGCGAGATCTTGTACCACGGTAATCTTCTTGCCGATCGAATCGATCAAAGTGAAATGCGCCTGCGGGTAGCAAATCGCCATAATGATACCAGGAAAACCGCCACCTGTACCCACATCCATGATGCGCGCACCGCTCATCAGTTTTAGGTGATTAGTAATCGATAGGCAGTGTGACAGATGCCGCGCCTCGAGATATTCGATGTCTTTACGCGAGATGAGATTAATCTTTGTATTCCACTCTCTAAGAAGCGCAGACCAGGCTTCGAGCAATGGCCATGCAGCTTCCTCAATCTGAGGAAATTGTTTACGTATCGAATCCATTGGTTTTCCAGAAGATTAAAAGAGATACAGATAAATAGCCACTGAGGCAGCATCTCAACTTATTCTAATAATTTTATAAATTTAAATCTTTTGGACTCTTGAGAGGGTAGCAAGCCATACGAGCTAACTACACATAAGATTTCTGAATGACACCATATCGAAATCGAAATGAGTAGATCAAAGAATCAATAGAGAAAGAGAATACGTATAAAATCTCCTCACATACCCATTGAAAAGTCAAAGCCATGTCATTGTAATAAAAAGAAAAAATCCATGAAGACCTCGCGCCGCATCATACACATTGACATGGACTGCTTTTATGCAGCGGTCGAGATGCGCGAACGTCCCGAATTAGCGAATCGTCCACTGGCGGTGGGCGGAGCCTCGGGGCGTGGCGTGTTGACGACGTGCAATTATGCCGCTCGCAAATTTGGGGTGCGTTCAGCGATGCCCGTCTTTAAAGCGCGTGAATTATGCCCTCAACTAGTTATCGTACCAGTACGCTTCGAGTTATATAGAGCTGCCTCTAAGGCTGTGCGGGCAGTTTTTGCTCGTTACACCGAGATGATTGAACCGCTTTCGCTCGACGAAGCCTACCTTGATGTGAGTCATTTAAAACGCTCTGGATCAGAGATCGCACAGGAAATACGCGCTGCGATCCAATCCGAGACAGAATTGACTGCCTCGGCTGGGATCGGACCCAATAAGTTGATCGCTAAAATTGCAAGCGATTGGAACAAACCAAACGGCCAATGCGTCGTCGCGCCATCGAAGGTCAACCTCTTTATGCGTGAACTATCAGTGCGGCGTATTTGGGGAGTCGGGCCGAAAAGTTCAATCCGACTAGCCAAGCACGGGATTAAAACCTGCGCACAGCTCCAAACTAGGGATAAAACCTGGCTTGCTCAGGAATTTGGTAGCTTCGGGTTGGAACTCTACGATCTTTGTCGCGGTATCGACGAGCGGCCAGTGGAAGCAAATCGTATCCGAAAAAGCCTTAGCAATGAGCAAACATTTCCAAAGAACCTAGAATCGCTGGAAGATTGCCGCGAAGCCTTAAGCATCCAGCATCGCGAGCTAGTCGAAGAGCTAGGCAAAAATGCGCCTGATCGAAGGATCGCTAAGCTATTGGTCAAACTAAAGTTCAGCGACTTCCGCCGCACCACCGCGGAAATGTCAGGCACACAGCCAGAGTTGACGCGTTTCCACAAACTCCTCGACGATGCTTGGGGGCGGAGCGGCGAACCAGTGCGTTTGCTGGGTATCGGCGTGCGTTTTGCAGAGAGCGATGGAGGGAGCGAGCAGTTGGAACTTGGGCTTTAACATAAATAGGCTACACACTGCCTGCTTGCTAAGCTTGCTAAAATAGTCTGCAAAAAAGCGGCCAGTAGTCGCTTAAAATAATGAACAAAAAGGCGCAGTCCCTACCCCTAAGGACTGCGCCAACCATTGTCTACTTGATGCCTCTTAAGACTAATCTAAAGAGGACTTGTTGTTACCCCAAACTCCCATGCGGGAGAAAATAATAATACACACCTTGGAATAAGTGGAATTACCTGCAAGATGTTAATGAACCCAAATATGACATACTAATTTTACTTATAGTTAGTATTAATTTTACTTAATTAATAGGTTGAGGGCAAAGTGACGCGGAGCATACCCCTAAACCCCGCGCCACACTGTTTTATGCTTTGTTTTTATTACCCCAACTCCCATACATGAGAGAAAATGAAAAAGCATTGGAAAGAACATATTAGAGTATAACAACTACTGTGCCAATTATCTCAAAGTTACCTAATTTACTCTTAATTAAACCCACTCATGAAATTTTCTAAAAAAATCGAAGATGTCATCGCTGACTTTCGCGGTCTACCCCACACAGTGAGCGCGTCTTCTCGGCGAGAACCCACGCCTCTTGATAGCGTGCTAGTAGTACTTCAAGAACAATATAAATTAGAAAAACCCAGTCCAGAACGCAGCTTAGTCGAAAATTGGGAAAAAATCTTCGGCCCCAGACTCTGTGAGCGCTGTCACCCCGTAAGGATCAAGGGCGAACGCACACTGATTGTTTCGGTGACAAATCAAACCCTTCGCTCTGAGTTACAGTTCATGAAACGCTCGGTGTTAAAAAAAGTTCAATCCCTAGAGTATTGTAGCGAAATCAAGGAATTAGTGATCCGCAGTTGAGTGTATTAATCCCTCCAGGGCTACTACCTGTCCACATGATCATCGTGCGGTCAAATAGAGCGGGCGCCCTTCAACTTTCAATCTGCGCTGGATTGACAGGCATGCAGATTCCTAAAGAGTTTGACCATCTAATATGAAAAGCTACCACGATCTACTTCGCACCGTTCTGGATACTGGCACCTACCGCGATGACCGCACCGGTACGGGCACTTACTCTCTTTTCGGGGCACAAGCTCGATTCTCACTAGAGCCAGACTTTCCTCTGCTCACCACGAAAAAACTACACCTGCGCTCAATCATTCACGAGCTACTTTGGTTTATTCAGGGTAATACCAATATCGGCTACTTGAAGGAAAACCAGGTCCGTATCTGGGATGAATGGGCGGACGAAGACGGCAACCTCGGCCGCGTTTACGGAGCTCAATGGCGGGACTGGCTTGCTCCCGGCGGCGAACGTGTCGATCAGTTAGCGGAAGTTATCGAATCGCTCAAAAAGAATCCTGACAGTCGCCGCCACATGGTCTGCGCTTGGAACCCTGGGGAGGTAAAGGACATGGCGCTCCCCCCATGCCATGCCCTCTTTCAGTTCTATGTGGCTAACGGTGACCTAAGCTGCCAACTTTACCAACGCAGCGCCGACATCTTTCTGGGCGTGCCTTTCAACATAGCGTCTTACGCACTGCTCACCATGATGATCGCACAAGTCTGCGGATTGAGAGCCAAAGAGTTTGTCCACACCTTTGGCGATCTACATCTCTACTCAAACCATGTCGAGCAAGCTAAAGAGCAACTTTCTCGCAAACCACGCGCACTTCCACAAATGAAAATAAACCCTAGCGTGAAGGACATTAACGACTTCAAATTTGAGAATTTTGAACTGGTCAACTATGACCCTCATCCTGCAATCAAAGCGCCAATTGCGGTCTAAAAAATGATGGGCTCTTCAAAGAATTTTAAAGCCATCGCCGCGATGTCAGAGAATCGTGTGATAGGCAACACAGGCGACATTCCTTGGCACCTACCAGAGGATTTTAAATGGTTTAAAAAGACTACAATGGGCGGCATCCTTGTAATGGGTCGAAAGACTTACGAGTCCATCGGTCGCCCACTACCAGGGCGTGACACTTACGTACTGAGTCGAACTCCACGCGAGATCGCAGGCGTGCATAATTTTACCGATTTAGAAAGACTCGATCATCTTAAAACGAATCAGACTATCTGGATCGCTGGCGGCGGTGAAATTTACAAACAAATGTTAGGTAAATGTAGCGAACTTTACCTTACCCGTGTGCATCGCACCGTACAAGGCGACGCGTTCTTCCCAGACTTTGAGAGCGACTTCCAATTAGACTTTGTCATGGAAAAAAACGATGATTTTTCTATCGAGCGTTGGTTAAAAAAGTGACGTGGTTTGCGAGCTTATTTGCGCCCAGAATGAACCCTTGGGCATAGACCCGTCTACTAAGATCACCCTAACAACTCTTCTGCGTGCGCTCTTGCAGAGGCCGACTTACGGTCGCCGAGCATACGGGCGAGCTCTTCAAGGCGAGCGCTGCGACTGTCGCCGAGTGGCGCTATGTTCACGGTTGTGGAGTCTTCATCCTGAGATTTAGTGACGACGTAGTGATTATGCGCGAGCGAAGCCACTTGAGGTAAATGGGTAACACAAAGAACCTGGTGTTTTTTCGCGAGGCGCGCAAGTTCAGATCCTACAGTACGACCGACCTCGCCGCCGACGTTGGCATCAACTTCATCGAAGACGAGGAGTGGCGTGGCGTCAGCCTCAGCAAGCACAGTTTTGAGCGCGAGCATTACGCGGGCGGTCTCGCCACTAGAGGCGATTTTATTAAGCGGTTGGAGGTCTTGCCCGGCATTGGGGGCGAAGAGAAATTGGCAATGGCTGTCGCCGTGCTCGTGTAGTTTAGCGTCGGCGATAAGTTTGATCTCTAGGCGCGCTTTTTTGAAGCCGAGTGCTTGCAAGAGAGCAGCGGCTTTTTGCGCGAGTGCTTTAGCAGACTTCTTACGAGACGCGGTTAGTTTGACGGCTTGTTTTTTAAGCTCGGATTCAAGATCGACGGTCGCTTCACGTTTCTTAAAAAGCACGCCTTCAAGGTCACCCTGAATGTCAATTTTCTGGGCGAGTTCTTCGCGCTTGCACAGGACGGCTTCAACGCTACCACCGTATTTTCGACGCAGCTCTTGCCAGAGATTCATACGCTCTGTGGCGACCTCGATAGCTTCGGGATCGAAGTCGTAATCAGTGGCTAGGTTCCCGACTTCTTCGCCGAGATCTTGCAACTCGATCTGCAAGCTGCGAGCGCGCTCGAGGAGTGACTGCGAACCTTCGTCAAGTTCGACCAGTTCTTCTAGGCGAAGAAGAACGCCACCTAATGAATCGTTGACGCTTTGTTCACCGATCATGCCTTCGGAACAAGCGGATGCGAGACCGACTAACTCTTGCGCGCTGGACATACGGGTGTAGTCACGCTCCAACTCTTCTATGGAATCTTCACTCACGTCAACTGCGTCGATTTTTTTGATCTGTTTGCGGACAAAATCCAGCTCATCTTGATCCAATCGTTCGCCATTTTCGAGAGCCTCAATCTCGCGTAATGCGCAGCGCCATTCGTCGTAGCCGACGGCAAATACGGCGAGCGACTTGGCGTTATCCGCGTAGGTGTCGAGCATTTCGAGCTGACGTTTTTCTTGGAAAAGTTTTTGTGGTTCACCAGGACCATGGAAATCGATCCATGACTCGCCGAGCGCTTGCAGTTGAACGAGCGTGGCGAGACTGCCATTAACTTGAATCCGTGGAATCTTAGTGCGGTGAATGGTTCTTTGTAAAAGGAGCAAGCCGTCTTCGCATGCGGGTAAACCAGCGACTTCAAGCAAGTTATCAATGAGAAAGGCGTCTGCGAAGTAGAGAGCGGCCTCAACCTCGAGCAAATCTTGGCCTTGGCGAATCATTCCTTTATCGGTGCGTGTGCCTGAGAGCAAACCTAAGGCACCGAGGAGCACACTTTTACCCGCACCCGTCTCTCCCGTCACGGCGGTGAAGCCAGACTCAAACTCAAGCCTAAGTTCTTCAAGTAGTGCGAGATTTTTTATACAGATGTATTTTAGCATGCGGGTCGACTATTGAGCGGAGAGAAGAAGCGGCGCAAGCACTTGAAACAAAAAAGTGAGCGGGAACAGACTAAAAATGATCGTTAAAACTAAGCAAAGAAAAGTCTTCAAAGGTGTCAGTCGAAGGACCGCGGTGAGTGAGAGTATGACAACTATGTAGCCATAAACTAAAGGGATAAAGAACAGCCAAAAATACTGACCGACCGCGGACGAACCAAAATTTTGTCGGAAGAGGAAAAGTACTAAAAAACAAAGTAACCAAGGCATCAGGCTGAGCCCCAGCCCAGTGCGCACTTCGCGCAAGCTGGCCTGCGCTCCAAACCAACGCCCAAAATTACGCAGTAACCATGCGAATAGGTAGAGCCCGAAGAAGCCAACGAGCGCACCGATCAGAAATACAGATACACCCATGCTTTCATCTGAATAATAAACAGGCAGAGCCTGCATTATGCCAGAGGCTGTCGCTACGATAAGGGCAGTACGATGCCCACGACCATTTTCAATTAGTCCTTGCATCGTTTTCCCCGGCTTATACCAGAGCGTGCATACATAGAGTGGATTGATTTGTTCAGTCATGTGTCTGACCTCAAAGGAAGACCTAAGAAACGGATCAGGCAAGTCTCTGTGTGGACTATCGCACTATGCTCACCGTTTCTCAAATCAGTAAAGGCTTCGGCCAAAAAACACTTTTTACCGATATTTCGCTACGCTTATTACGCGGCGAGCGCATCGGCTTAGTCGGCCCTAATGGTGCGGGTAAGACGTCGCTCTTCTCTATCATAATGGGCGATATGGAGGCTGACTGCGGCGAGATCGAACTGGAACGCGACACACGAATAGGCTTTCTGCCACAAGAAAGCGCTCCGGCGGGAGACGAAACCGTAGCAGAACTGGCGACTTCGATTAGCCCAGAGTTTACCAAAATTTACAAGTCGCTGCGCGAGTGTCCCGACCCCAATTCAATAGAGCGGATTGAAGCGATTGAGCGCTTTATTGAGCTAGACGGATACAATCTAGAAGCAAAAGCCAAGCGTATCCTAGCAGGGCTAGCCTTTCGGCACGAAGACTACGACATGCCGGCCAAGACCTTGAGTGGAGGCTGGATCATGCGAGCGCACCTAGCCCGTCTACTCGTGATGGAACCCGACCTGCTCATGCTCGACGAACCGACCAATCACTTGGACCTTGAGACGCTGGTTTGGTTTCAAAATCAGCTCAAGCGCTACTCCGGCGCGATCCTGACGATTTCGCACGACCGAGAGTTTCTCAATGCCATCTGCGACGGTATTGTGGAGATCGCCCACAACAAATTACATCGCTACGTCGGCAATTACGAAAAATACCTTAAAGAAAAGGCCGAGCGCGAAGCGCAACATCTAGCGGCCTATAACAATCAACAACGTGAAATCGCCCATTTGGAAGATTTCGTGCGTCGCTTCCGCGCCAAAGCCAGCAAGGCGACACAAGCGCAGGCTCGACTCAAGCAATTAGAGAAAATGGAGCGCATTGCGCCACCTGAGAGTGCCGCTGACACCATCCACTTTAAGTTTCCCCAGCCGCAACGCAGTGGTCAGCGTATCGTTACGCTTAATCATGTGAAGCAGGCCTATGGGGAACACGTCGTCTACGAAGACCTCAACATAGAGGTCGAAAAGAAACAACGCATCGTCCTGGTTGGCCCCAACGGTGCAGGTAAATCGACACTGCTCAAAATAATAGCCGAGATCATCCCAATCGAGGCCGGCACGCGCGAGTTAGGCCATAATGTGAGCGTGGGCTACTTTTCGCAGCAGCGAGTCGAAGTGCTCAACATGGAGCGCAGCGTACTCGACGAAGCGATGGATCGCACCTCAGGCACAGGCGAGCAAAGCGTGCGCAGTATCTTGGGTGCGTTCCTCTTTCGCGGAGATGATGTTTTTAAGAAGGTCAAAGTGCTAAGCGGTGGCGAGAAGAGCCGACTGGCTCTAGTCAAACTACTACTAGCGCCGCCCAACTTACTCCTGCTCGACGAGCCCACCACCCACCTAGATATGCCAAGTATCGACGCGCTGATTACTGCGCTCAATGAGTACACGGGTACTCTGATCTTTGTTAGTCACGATGTACACTTTATCCGCGCAATCGCAGAAAGTACGGTACAGATACAAGCGGGCGAAGTTACGCATTATTCAGGTAACTACGATTACTACTTGCGAAAGTCGGGCGCTGAGTCTGAACAGAGTGGCCTAATCGCTGGGCTGAAAAATGCTCGACCAGACGGTGCACCCACCTCGCAGGGCAAACATCAAAGCGTGAGTGCCAAAGAGCGTCGCCGTATCGCGGCAGAGGAGCGTAAATCTGCCAGCAAGGCGCGCAAGCAAATCGAAAACCGAATCGCAAAAGCCGAGGTAGATATACTCAAGCTCGAAACCGAACAAACCGAGCTTTCCAAACAACTCGAGGATCCGAGCGCCTATACGGACTCCGAGGCAGCCAAAGATCTCAATATTAGGGCTGCCCGTATCGCTAAATATTTAGAAGAGAAAAACTATGAGTGGGATCTGGCAACCGAGGAACTAAGTAAGCTAGATTAAATCTTAGAACGGAGAAAAGTCGAATTTCGCTTTACAAGTCGCTCGTAAATGCGAAGTTTTTTCATTCCCCATGAACATTCTCCCCGTCCATCTGTGATGCTGTCTAGATTTACTTTAAAAAGTTTATTGTCTGCCTCTTTAATCATCTGCTCATTACAGGTTTCTAATGCACAAAATGATGCCGGCCAACTAGGCTTCACTGCACTCCAAGGCCAAGCCAATACGCTGGTCGAAAACGGCAAACTCATCGAGGCCATGCCTCTACTCAAAGAGTTGGTCAAGCGCGTCGAGGCCTCCGATAACTCGGAAATCAAACTCGACTTTCCCATATTCCTTATTGGAACTGGTCATATCCAGCAATATATAGCTTCGAAACAAACGAACGAGCTGAGCGAAGCCCTCCGTTGGTATGATAGGTTAGAAAAAGAGTTCCCAAACTCACCTAAGATCAAGGATATGCTGTTAAAAAGGATCGACGTTTTGCGCGCTCTCAGTAACAATAACGAAGCGATAGACCTGATGCAAAAAATCCTATCAGGCGGCTATAGAAATGTGCGCCTGAGCCAAAGTGAGCAAACTAAGCTGCTCAAGGATCTCACCCAAATCTACTACAGCACTGGGCAATTATCCGCTGGCCTGCCCTACTTTGGTCAACTCTTCGAAATCGCTCGTAATCCCGAAGATCAAGCATTGGCTGCTGCTGCCAGCTTTGAGGCACTTTTTCAAGCCGAGCGCCTTGACGACGCACTCAATTTGTTACCGGGACTAGCAAAGGAGTCAGCAGTCCGCTATCGCCCACGCCTCAATGTTGCCCTCATAAAAGCAAGCGATAAGCTGGTCGAAGTAGGACGAGTCAATGATGCCGCTCTAACGCTGAACTTAATCAAAACGACTGACATCATGATTGAGTGGACCGAAGGAGAAATCGAATCCAAGGCAGCCCGAGTCGAACAACGAACTGCGCTAGGCAATGCATCTAGTGAATTCATCGAGCGCCTTCAACAAGAGATCAACACACTCAAAGCTAACCTAGAACACCTTCGGAAACTACCAACACTACGCAATGAACTGCTCGTCCGCCGCGCCCGTAACTACACTAAAACAGCTCGTCGCTACGAAGCCTTCTGGATGTTCTATGATCTTATGGAGGAAAATCCCGATGATGACCAAGCAGAGTTCTACCACTACGCCACTTTCTCCAATGCTCTTCAAATCGGCAAAACTGAGACCGCAATCGGGGTAGGGAAAATCTATCGCAGTAAATTCCCGAATGGCGACTTCTACTCGGATGTGAGTGGTGCCCTTGCCGTCGAACTCCAAAAGGTTGGACAAAACGAAGAGTTCCTAGAGCTCGCAGTCGACTTTCTAGGCACTCGCCCTCTCGACGCAGTATCTCGTAGCCTCTTCGCACAATGGGCGACCTACCTCATCGAGCAGCAACGCTACACCGAACTGATCACGCAAGCTGGCGAGTGGTATAACGCACACAGCAATTCCGTCTACGAAGATGGCATCTTCTATTGGGGCGGTCTAGCCGAACTTCAAATAAGTCAGTTCGAAGACGCTGTCGGTAGCTTCTCACGCTTAGTCGATCGATATCCGACCAGTGTTTACGCTGAAGACGGCCTTCTCCGCAAAGGTGCTGCCCTATTCTACGCGCAGCGCTTTGAAGAATCTCGAGACGTGCTCTACGCCTATGTCGAGAAATACCCAGCAGGGAACGCTCTCGACCAAGCCTACTTCTTCCTCGGAGAAGTCGAGTATCTTGCGGGTAACCTTGAACTAGCTCTAGACCACTTCCACAAAGCCGACAGTATCACGACTCTCCAAGATGTTCACAACGGTGCGGCCTTCCGAATCGGCACAGTGCTTGAAGAGCTCGGCCGTTATGAAGAAATGGCCACGCACTTTGAGGCCTACATCGAGCGGTTTGGAGAAAAGGCTGATCTGACACGAGCTGTCTTACAACTCGGATTGGCCTTTGAATATTTGATGCGCCTAGTGGACATGCTTTCTCTCTATCGCGAAAACATCGAAATCTACGCCAAAAACCCCAATAACGATGGCGTTGACGCGCTAATCGAAAGTTACGCTGAGAAATATAATAAAAATAAGACTCTATTAACCCGCACCGTGGCCTTCTTTGACCGTCTGGAAAGCGATCTAGACTTCCGCACAAAAATCATCACTGACCGAGGTTTCCTCTTTGAACATTTCTACGTCAATCCAGACATCGATCAACCTCTCTACAATAAACTGCGCCGCGATCCAGCCTTTACCCACGCACTGGTAGAAGACATGTCGCCGATCCAAGACTTGATTACTCCCTATCGCACGCAACTAAAAGCCTATCCTAGCGAGATTCCCCAGGATTATTTCAAAGATCAATTAAGCAAGGCGCTTGAGGCTGACGATATCATCGCAGAAACACGGATGCTCATGGGCCTCTATCGACTAAATGTCCAGATCGACCCCAAGAAACCCTACGATTCCACACTTCTTGAGCAACTCACTCCTCGCGCCATTCTCTACGTTGCAGACTACGAGCGCGACAAGCGTCTACTTTTTGCCGAAGAAGCTTGGAACCATTTGCTCATTAACTACCCGACCGACGATGCGACTATTGTTGCCTTCATGCGCCTAGCCGATGTCACCGCAGAGAAGGCTGACCTTTCAGGTGCGCTAAACTATCTTGAACAAATTGTTACACAATTCCCCGGCTCACCCAAAATCCCCGCAGTCATGCTACGCCAAGGCGAACTGCTAAGCGAAATGGGGCGCACGGATGAAGCACGCGAAAAGTACCAGTATATACTCCGCGTCCCAGAGTGGCGCGGCATACTACACGCGCGAGCACTCTACCAAATTGGTGAGTCTTACATGGCGGAAGATGCTTACGCGAAAGCTCACGGTTTTTACGAGCGCACCTTCCTCGGCTACCCACATCTCGCCGAATGGAGTGCGCGCGCCTACCTCGCGGACGCCAAGGCCTTGATCGGCATGGGCGAGAAGCAAGATGCGATTAATACTCTCAACGAAGCGGTGGTAGAAATTTCCGCGACCGCTCCCGCCGACGTAATGAAATCAATCAAAGCCAAATTGAAAGAGCTCCAAGGATGAATTTAGACTCCACAAGATTCCGAGGCACAATGTTAAAAGGCATATTTACCCTAGTTTTCGCGGCCGCTGCTGCCCAGTCGTCTACTATCGCGCAAGAAGTCAATTCTTACTGGATTGAATACGGAGACGAACCTGTCCTCATTCAGCAAAACAATAATGGTGCCGCGCAAACGCTAAAATTTGTTAGCTTCCAAGATGGGATGCTAGTCGCAGAGCTTGAAGGTGGCGTCGGCGAGATCTCACTCCCCGTGAGTGAATCGATGGTACGGACCCTAAGCCTTGATAATTCAAGAATGCCCGAAATTGAACGGATGATCCGCCGCGGAAGCTTCACCCCTGCGCTCAACCTACTTCGTCCCAAAGCATACCCATTGATCAAATTCCATCAGGTTCCCGAGAGTTTTACTCAGCTGCACGCACCCATTCGTTCCCTAATCGAAACGCTCATTAAGGCTAAAGAATATAAGGAAGCCCACGACCTACTCAATCGTATCCAGCTCAGCAAAGTCGGCATCAAATATAGCCAAAGTGCCATCGCACTCATGCGTGCCTACCTAAGGGAAGGTGACTCCGATAAGGTGGCTAAAATGACGGAAATCATTCCCGTAGAAGGTCAGTATGCAGTCAACATCCGCCCAATCGTGGACGCAGCTGATGCCCTCCGCGCGGCCGGTAAATACGAAGCTGTTATTCCCCTCTACCGCCAGATCAAGACCGTCGTATCCGACGATGTAAAAAAGAACGTTCAGATGTGGCTTGCCTATTGCCTAGTGCTTGCCGACCGCGTCGATGAAGCCACCCCGATGATCGAGGCACTCGAAGAGCCAGAACCCAACGAGCGCCTCTTCTCACTCTACAAACTACTTCAAGGCTCTCGCGCGCACCGCAGTGAGAACTACGGGCAAGCACTTGATGTGCTGACACGCGGCTTCGTTCGCGCACAGACTTCGTATGACTGGGTTCCAGAGATGCTTTATCTGATCGGCGACTGCTATGCGCGCTCCGAGGATAAGCTCGCCGCTCGTAATGTTTGGACAGAGATTACCATTCTCTATCCAGAATCGCCGTGGGCAAAGAGTGCCGAAAGCTCGCTTGCACAAATTCCAGAACCCGAACAAACTATAGAATAATAAATAATAATTCATTTTAACGACCCCAACTAACGCACTTTAAAATAAACATAATGAATACATCAAAGCTACGCTTCCTTCCCGCCATCATCGCCATCGCACTGCTCGCCGTCGCTACGCAGTGGGTGCTCACACAACCGCTCAGCGCTCAGGATACTGAGCTTGCAACCGAGGTCGCCGACGAATCCCAAGAAAAGTCGCTCATCGACATGTATAAAGCTGGTGGATGGGCAATGTATCCTCTCACACTCCTTTCAACCTTTGGCTTCGGATTGATCATTTATAACTTTAAGGCGGTGCGTTCCGAGCGGATCCTTAACGCTGCGGTGACTGTCCAAATCGACGAAGCGCTTGCTGCGATCGACGTCGAAAAAGCCAAAACCATCTGCCAAGAAAACCCTTCGCCAGTTACAAACATCATCGAAGCGGGCATGAACCGTGTCGACGTCAACAACTATGACCCCGAGCAAGTTAAGGAAGCGATCGAAGAGTCTAGTTCCGAAGAGCTAGCAGGACCTTTCGTTCTAATCAACTATCTTTCCGTGGTTGGTTCACTCTCTCCCATGGTTGGGCTACTCGGAACCGTTTCTGGTATGGTCAAAGCCTTTAACGTGATCGAGGCTGAAGGTGCGGGTAGTGCTCAAGCGCTCGCGGGCAACATTTCGGAAGCTCTAATCACTACTGCCACTGGCATGATCGTTGGTATTCCTGCCATGTTCTTCTTCTTCTTCTTCAAGAATCGTTACGGTAAGATTACATCGCGAATCGGTCGAGTGGTCGGCGAGTTGCAGTTTACGCTTAATAAGGCGATTAAGAACCGCACCTAATCTCGTCCACTAAAGCACCCCCTAAACAGCTATGGCTATGTGGACACCAGAAGAGGTTGATCCGGAGTTTGAACTGACTCCGATGATCGACGTTGTCTTCCTGCTGATTGCGTTCTTCATGACGCTGATCAGTTTCATCAGCGCTGAACTGGTCGAATTGGAACTGCCCGAAGCAGCCGAGGCCAGTATCCCTGAAGAACCAGGCGAACGCCAATACATATCAATCGATCGAGAGGGCCAACTCTACTTTGGTGCCTCATCGATCACTGAAGATGCTCTCACTGCTCAATTGGTAGCACTCAAAGCTGAACTTCCAAGGCTTAAAGTTTTCCTTCGTGCTGACTCAAATACCGCCCACCGCCATGTTAACAGCGTGATGAAAGCTACCGCCAAAGCTGGAATTTTCGACCTCATTTTCGCCTCAGCTAAGGATTAATTATGAAGGTCAGTACCGTTCTTGAATCCGAAGATAAAGTCGACATCACACCGATGATCGACGTCGTCTTTTTGCTCCTCATTTATTTCATGTTCCTGCCGCTCCAGCAAGAGGCGGATATTGGTATCAAACTACCGAGTAATACACCCCCTGCAGAGAATCTAGAACTGCCCAGTGAGCACATCGTTGAAATCTTCCCCAATGGTCTGATCCTACTCAACGGAGCACCGATGGATGGCATCGACGATCGTAATATGGAGCGTCTTAGCACGACCTTGACTCGCCTCAAGCTATCCTCAGATCGGGCAGGTATCGACACCGTAGTCAAAATCCAAGCCGATCCTGACTCGCCGCACCAGCGTGCGATCGACGTGCTGAATGCATCTGCTCTTGCCGACATTACCAAAGTCTCATTTGCCTCCTACGCGGAGTAAGCTTATCCAGTGATTACCCCACAGAAAAAACGCAGGATCAATCCAATGCTGTTCAACATCTTGTTGATTAGCGGTCTTGTTCACGCAGTCGCTCTCTTCATTCTTGGTTCGATTACGGTTTATAAGTATATTATGCCCGATGAGGCTCAGTTTGAAGAGCCCTCTCCTGTGGTCGAAGAGCAACCTCCCCCCCAGGTGAAGGTCGAGATCAAGCAGCAACCGCCCATGAAGCAAGCCATGCAAGGTCTTCGTATGAAGCAGGTGGGTAACATAGCAGTCAGTGCAGTCGATGTGAATCTGCCCAATATGCAGGAATCCTTCACGGTCAGTGCTGGAATGGGTGGCTTCGGCGGCGGATCCCTGCTCGGCGGCACGCGTGGAACACTTGGTATTGGCATTTCCGATATTAGCATCTTCGGTCTCAAGACCCGGGCAGAGCGTATCCTATTCGTCATCGATGCAAACAGTCAGATGTTGACCGACGCCAAAGGAGGCCTAAAGAGTTACCGAATTATTAAGGACGAGATCACCGACATGGTAGGTAACCTCTCTGCCGGCACCTTATTTAATGTCATGATGGCAGATAGGCGTAACAGTAAGTTTTTTAAGCAGCAGCTCGTCCCAGCTGGGCAGGAAGTTCACCAACAATTAATCCAATGGATAAGTCCGATCAATGCGAATGCTCGAAACGCAGGACTCGTCGAAGGCGCTAGAGGCGTTACACGTGAAAGGCTTCAGACCTTGAGTGAGGATGCCAACCATGAAGATATACTCTGGGCTAAGCATGCAGGTAATGACACCGCTTTCATGACACAGCTTGCGATCGAGCAGGATGTGGATGCCATATTTTTCATTGCGGGCTACCACCGGGGCTTTGAGAGAGTTCGCCGCCGCTTAACTGAAAAGGAGGAAGCCGACTGGATTCGATTTTCCACAAGTCGCAAATATCAGGATCAACTCGCTATACACGATAAAGAAATACCAATTATGCAAGGGCGTATTGATAATATGATGGCGAAAATCAACGAAGAGCGAAAGAAAAAAGGGCAACCAGCCCGTGTCTTAAACTCTAGGTTTGGCATCTATACCGACACCAGAGAGCTTGAATTGGAATGGGAAACTGAACACCCTGGCTGGCGACCAACCTACTATCTCGAGTCACGTGAGATTGAAAATTACTTCAAGAAGGTCGTTGA
>QOOZ01000029.1 GCA_003331195.1 Puniceicoccaceae bacterium
TTCGAACCCCCGACCCCCTGCTCCCAAAGCAGGTGCGCTAGCCAGACTGCGCTATGCCCCGATACCAAATGAAGATCGGAAGCACATCCGATTTAGCCTCTCTGTCAATCTACATTTTACCAATAAAGTGAGCGGCTTATAGGCACTCCCATAACCTGAAGACTCTCTGTCCTACACTTCTGATCGAAACGCCAAGCATCGGCATCTCTGCGCGATACCCTATCGGTGATCCCAAGGAAGTTGCACGTCGACTAATTCATGATCCCAGACTTCGAATGTATCAAAGATTTTACCTGGGTTCAATATGCCGAGTGGATCGAGCGCTTTTTTGACAGAGCGCATTGCGGCGATCTCCGCTTGGCTATGCTGCATCCCCATGAAGGGAGCCTTGGCCAGACCGATGCCGTGCTCACCTGTAATAACGCCACCCAGATCAACGACTTTTTGCATGAGCTTATGGATGCCCGCTTTGGCTTTTTTTGCGTCGGCTTTGCTCGCGCGGTTGTACATGATATGCACGTGCAGATTACCATCCCCAGCATGGCCAAAGGTGGGCGTGGCGAGGCCGATTTCATTTTTGAGCGCTATTGTATAGCGAATCAATGCGGCCTGCTTTACGAGGGGCACGACGACATCTTCATTTAGCTTCGTATCCGCGAGCGAAAACATCGACTGCGAACAGGTCCGGCGGACTTGCCATAATTTTTCAGCTTGCACCTCAGTGCGGGCTTCGCGGCGGGCAGCAGCGAGACCAGTCATGTAATCGAGCAGACATTTACGCTGATGGCGGACTTCGGCAGGACAACCATCGAGCTCGATTAGGAGGATCGAGCTGCGAGACTGACCTTCGAAAATCGCTTTGCCTGTGAATTTTTCCGCACAACTCACAGACTGGCGATCGAGAAACTCTAGGATGGAAGGGCTCACGCCGACTTTAAAAAGACCGACCACGGCTTTAAACGCGGCCGCTTCGCTCTTGAAAGCGAACATGCCCGTCCAGCGTTTTTCTGGCTTTGGGATAAGCTTGAGATTGGCCGAAGTGATGACACCGAGTGTGCCTTCGGATCCGATCAAAAGATCGCGCAGATTGAGGCCCGATACATATTTCTTAATAGGCAGTCCAAATTTAAATGGGCTACCATCAGCAAGGAAGCCATTGAGGCCAAGCACATAGTCGCGGGTGACGCCATATTTGACACAGCGCATACCTCCAGCGTTACAAGCGATGTTACCCCCAAGCGTGGAATAGTTTTTCGAGGAAGGGTCGGGCGGATAAAAGAGGTCGAGCGCTTCAGCTTGTTCTTGAAAATTGGCCGTAACAGCACCTGCTCCAACCGTTGCGATGCGTGCGACGGGATCAATTTCGATCTGATCAAGCGCAGAGAGGTCGAGCACCCAGCCACCTTGAATCGGGACAGCAGAACCCGTGGCGGAAGAGCCCGCACCCCTCGAAGTGACCGGGACGCCATACTTGTTGGCGATCTTGAGAACCACTCCTACGTCAGCGGGATCTTTAATCGCAATGACAGCACGTGGCAGCGACGAAAGCCTCAGGTTATCCAAAGAAGCACGAAAACAACTGGCGTCATCCTCTAGCACAGAGCCCACCAAATGCTTGCGCAGCTCTCTCATGGCATTGGCTGCCTTGTTTATCTTCTTTTCCATTTTACCCTTCATTCACTACACCGTAGCGTTCTACGGGCGATAGAAAAGAAAAAGCCACTCGATCTTGAAATCGCAATTCTAGGAGGTGTTTTTGTCAGTATTTTCTGCGGTAAGGACGTAGCAAGGCTCTCAGCCAAAACACTCGCTCGAAGATCGAGGGGCAACCCCCCCCTTTCGCTACTTCCATTTTTCATTGCACTGTGGGGCGAGGAGGGCATCTTTTCGCGGCTATGCTTCAAGCTGGTATTGTAGGTCTCCCCAATGTGGGCAAAAGCACACTCTTTAACGCCCTTACGCGCACGCGCAAGGCGGAGTCGGCAAACTATCCGTTTTGCACGATCGATCCCAACGTGGGCGTCGTCCAAGTGCCGGACGCTCGACTGGAACCCCTGCGAGAGATCGCAAAGACGAACAAGGTCATTCCTGCCGCGATCGAATTTGTAGATATCGCCGGCCTTGTTGAAGGCGCGAGTAAGGGCGAAGGGCTCGGCAACAAATTCCTCGCCAACATTCGCGAGGTCGATGCCATCGTGCACGTGGTACGCTGCTTCGATAATGACGATATTATCCACAGCATGGGCTCAATCGACCCGATCCGTGACATCGATGTGATCAATACCGAACTCATTCTCTCCGACATCAGCTCGTTGGAGAGCCAGCAGGAAAAGCTAGTCAAAAAAGCCCGCAGCGGCGACAAAGAGGCCGCTGAGAATCTAGAGCTGATTGAACGTTTATTGCCTCACCTCAACGAGACGAAGCCCGCTATCACACTCAACATGAACGAGGACGAGCACGCCGTGCTCAAGCGCCTTTGTTTGCTCTCCGCTAAGCGCGTACTCTATGCCTGCAATGTCGCCGAGAGCGATCTGGCCGACACTTCTGGCAATCAATACGTCGCCCTCGTCGACAAGTTTGCCGAAGAACACCACGGCGCAGGCACTTGCATCGTTTCCGCAGCCGTCGAGGCCGAACTGATTGATTTCGATGCCGAGGAAGCGGCCGAATATTTGGAGTCCCTCGGGGTCAAAGATTCGGGCGTATCGCTCCTCATCCGCGCGACTTATGACTTGCTCGGGCTAGCCTCCTATTTCACTGCCGGCGTCCAAGAAGTGCGTGCTTGGACATTCAAAAGTGGCATGAAGGCACCGCAGTGCGCAGGCGTCATTCACACCGACTTCGAGCACGGCTTTATTAAAGCAGAAGTGGTCGCCTACGATGATTTGATCGCTGCAGGTAACGTCGCCAAAGCCCGCGACGCAGGCAAATACCGCCTCGAAGGTAAAGAATACGAGTTTAAGGACGGCGACGTCGCCCTCTTCCGCTTCGCAAACTAATCGGCTACATAAGTTGCAGGAATACGAAAACTAGATCGATTGACCTTTTCTATTAACAGAGCCCCCTCGTATTTATGCGACAGACTGCACCCATCGTCAAATCCATCCACTCTGCGACAGTTCTCGAACGTCGCCTGAGAGTTTACTGCTTGAGTGTGCTTTGCCTGTTTGGATTTGTCGGCTGCGATCAAGCCGAACCTACCAGCTATCTCATCCCTAAAGAAGACCGCGCAGTTAAGATGCCAACGCCCGTGGCTGATTCTTCAGTAACAAAAGATTCAGCACCCCCCAATGGATCCATGCGCATTCTTCCTGGCATGCAAGCCGCTGCCGACGAAGCTGGCGGGGTTACCTATACGGTGCCCGAAGGATGGGAAGATCTCCCTGCGAGCGGTATCCGTAAAGCGAATCTGAGGGTAAGCGATGAAAACGGCACTGCCGAGCTGACTATACTCGTCTTCCCGGGAGACGTGGGCGGACGCCTTGCCAACATAAATCGCTGGCGCGGACAGGTCGGGCTCGATGATGCCCCGCCCGAAGACCTACCCACGTTCACCGAAGCCTATACGATCTCTCAACACCCCGGCCTCTATGTGCGCCTTGAAGGAGGGGCGCAAAGCATCCTCGGTGGCCTACTCCCTTTCCATGGCAGCACTTGGTTTTTCAAGTTTCTCGGTAGCAGCGGCACCGTGCTGGGCAATGAAGCCAAAATGAAAGCCTTCCTTGATACCGTGCGACTACAGGACACTCATCACTAATCGATGAAGCCCCTCTTCCAGTTTTTCAGTTCGCTCAAACTGACGGTGGTATTGCTCAGTTTCTCGCTGATACTCATCTTTTTCGGTACGCTCGATCAAGTGCAATATGGTATTTGGCACACGCAAGAGCTCTACTTCGAGAGTTTTTTAGTGGTCTGGACATTTCCCGAGCATGCTCCACTTGGTCAACATCTACACTGGATTCGTATTCCGATGCCAGGCGGCTATCTGCTAGGAGGCATGCTGTTAATCAACCTCCTCGCCGCTCACTTTACCCGCTTCAAGATGTCTTGGATGAAGTGCGGTATCTTCCTCATTCACTCCGGCCTCATCTTGCTGCTCATCAGCGAGCTGATGACGGACATTCTCGCGGTCGAAAGTCAAATGCCTGTCGATGAAGGAGGCACCAGCAATTACTCTCAAGGCTTTCGCGAGAATGAGCTCGTCTTCATTGACCGTAGCCACCCAGAGCACGACAGCGTCCACACCATCCCCGCGAGCCTGCTCAAACCTGGCAAGCGCATCGACGTTCCGAATACGCCGCTGAGCATTCGCACAGTTCGCTATCACGGTAATGCAGAAATCGGACGAGCGACGAGCGGTTCGCCCGCCGAGTCCATCGCGACACGCGGCGCAGCAGTGCGTATGGGTATCATCGTAAATCCTAAGCCGGAGACCTACTCGGAGGACGAGATCAACACCGTCGCCGCATTTGTCGAAGTATTTAACGGCGAGGATTCGCAAGGCATATGGCTCGTCTCTAACGTAATGGACGAACGTTTCCCCCCACAAATGGTGGACAATGGTAACCGCTCCTACGAAATCGCCCTGCGTTTCACGCGCTATTACTACCCCTTCGAGATAGCGCTGATCGATTTTAAGCATGAAAAGTATCCAGGCACTGAGGTGCCCTTCAACTTCTCCAGCGAAGTCAAAGTTACCCATCAAGACAGCACCAAAAACCAAAAGGCGCTGATCTACATGAACCACCCGCTCCGCTACGAAGGGCTCACCTTTTTCCAGGCCTCCTTCGCGAATCAAGACAAAACCTCCATTTTCCAAGTCGTACGCAACCCAGGGTGGTTACTGCCCTACCTGAGTGTGCTCCTGATGGGGCTCGGCATGTGCGCCCAATTCGGCATGCACTTCTTTAAATTCCTAGGGAAACAACGTAGATGAAGAAAATAATCTACCTCATCGTTTTTAGTATCGCGGCGCTTGTCTTGCTAGGTGGATTGCGTTCATCAAAAGTCGAATCAGATTTCGATTTGGAAGCCTTCGCCGAGCTGCCCGTTCAAGTCGGCGGACGGATCAAGCCGCTCGATTCGGTCGCGCGTAACACGCTTCTAATTCTCTCTGGTCGGCAAAAGGTCGTGACCGACGAGGGCCTCACTCTCTCGCCGATTGAGTGGTTCATAGATCTAACCATGCGCCCGGAAGTGGCGGACACTTATCCTATTTTTAAAATCGAGTTCCCCGACGATCTCGGGCTCGTCGGCCTCGCGAAGCAAGGGCAGCGCTACTACTCCTTCAACGAACTACTGCCCTTTTCCGAAGAGCTGCGCCGCCTCTACGCGGAGATCAATCCTGCGCCCGAACTACGCAGCCCCTACGAAAAACAAATCGCTGATATCAACAACGGCCTCATGCGCTACCACCGCGTGATGCACTCGCTTCACCCAGTCGGCGGGGCCGAGAGGCTTGATCGCCTCGTCGACGAATATCAAAGCTACTTAGCCACGATCCAACCAGGAATGGTCGAGCTACGGAAGCAACAAGCGGGCGAAGAATTCGACGCTGCTCTACTCAAACGCTTTATCACTTTTGCCGACGACTATTTAAAACTATCGACCACCGCTTACTTGCGCGTAGTGCCGCCACCGCCGCCCGTTGAACTTCTCGAAGACTGGAAAAATATCGGTCTAGAGTTGCTCGACGTAATGAAGGATGACCCGCTCAGTCCTTACGTGACCAGTTACGCTAGCTTGACCATGGCCTACCGCTCAGGCGATGCGGAGCAATTCAACCGCGAAGTCAGAGAGCTACGCGAACGCTTTATTGCCGACTTCCCGGGCGATATTTCGCGCGTGCACTACGAGCGTGTCTTCAATGGACTGCAACCTTTCTATATCTCGATGCAGCTCTACGTGCTGATCTTTCTAGCCGTCTGCATCTCATGGCTACGCTGGCCAAAAGAACTCGCTAAGGCCGCTTTTTGGGTGCTTGTAATGGCTTTTCTCATACACACCTTTGGGCTGCTCTCGCGGATGTATATTCAAGGGCGCCCGCCGGTTACCAATCTATATTCATCCGCCGTCTTCGTGGGCTGGGGCGCCGTTTTGCTTGGCATATTGATAGAGAAATTCTTTAAAAATGGGATCGGGGCAGCCATGGCATCGTTGGTCGGCTTTTGCACACTGATCATCGCGCACCACCTCGCTATGACGGGCGACACGCTTGAAATGATGCGTGCCGTGCTCGACTCAAACTTCTGGTTAGCGACGCATGTGGTCATCATCACCTTCGGCTACTCGGCTATTTTCCTAGCGGGTGCATTGGCAATACTCTTCGTCCTGCTCGGGGTCTTCAGTAGTCGCTTTAATAAAGACACCGCACGCTCACTCAGCGCAATGGTCTACGGCATTATTTGCTTTGGCACCCTGTTTAGCCTAGTCGGCACGATCCTTGGAGGCATCTGGGCCGACCAAAGTTGGGGTCGTTTCTGGGGATGGGATCCTAAAGAGAACGGCGCTTTGATGATCGTAATCATGGGCGCCATTTATCTACACGCCCGCTGGGGTGGTATCTGTAAAGATCGTGGCCTCATGGCGCTCGCGATTTGGGGTAACATCATTACTGCCTGGTCCTGGTTCGGCACGAACATGCTACCAGTTGGGCTACACAGTTATGGCCGAATGGATAGTGCTTACGCATGGCTGATCGGCTTCGTGCTAGTGCAACTCGTCTTGACCGCGACCGCATTACTCCCATGGCGCTTCTGGCGCAGCGAGTTTGGCCAGGCTAATAATCGCAAAGAGAAAAAGCGTAGCTTGATCGCTGCGGAAGACGCCGAAGCATAAATTTAGCAGACGCCCATAGCTCTGGATAAATACCAAGCTATGAGGATTAAGAAATGTATTACGCCCTTGGGTGGGCTTGTTTGTGTGCTTCTTTGAGCCGAGCGATAGAAACGTGGGTGTAAATTTGCGTAGTCGATAGATTCGCGTGACCGAGTAGCTCTTGCACGGCGCGAAGATCAGCGCCCTCATCAAGCATATGGGTGGCGAAAGAGTGCCGCAGCTTGTGAGGCGTCATGTCGAGGGGAAGACTAGCGGCAGTGAGGTGGGTCTTGAGTAGCTTCTGAATCTGTCGTGGCTCCATTCGCCTACCTTTGCGCGTGCAGACCAGGGGGGCATTGAGGGCGGCTTCTAAGTCGAAGCGCTGCACGAAGATGCGTAGGCATTGCACCGCCACGGGGCCTAATGGACAAAGGCGTTCTTTGCGGCCTTTACCGAGCACCCTGGCAAGCCCTTGGCCGAGGTCAACTTGCCCATGATTCAGCCCGCAGAGTTCACTCACGCGGAGACCCCCGCCGTAGAGTAGCTCTAAGATGAGGCTATCACGGAAGGCTTCAAACTCGCTGATCTGACCGTCTTTCCAGAGCAAGATGGGCGCGTTGAGCAAGGTCCGCATCTGGGTTTCGGTAAGAAACTTTGGTAGTGGTTTATCCAGTTTCGGTAGAGTCAGGCCAGTGAAAGGATTATTCTCAACTATGCCCTGCTTGCGCAGGTAGAGATAAAAAGCGCGCAGCCCAGAGATTTGATTGTGAAGGGTACGGCGAGCTTTGTAACGACCTTCTTCAATCAGAAAGGAGCGCACTTGGACCGAAGTCACGGCAGCAAAGTCCTCCTTCCACTTGCCGGCATCATTGAGATAACGAACAAAGTTTTCGACTGCCGCGCGGTAATTACGCACTGTGTAATCGGAGACACGACGCTCGTGCGCGAGGTGGTCGCAGAATTTCTCTAGATTTGGAATAGAGGTGGCCATTTCTAAAATCTAAGGCACGGGAGTTCGCCCTCTGGGCATTTACTCATCTGCTACTGCTACTTACCCAAACTGAAGCGCTCAATCACTTCGTCCGCAAAATAGCGGTAGGCGTGGGCGCCATTGCTATTGGGTTCATATTCAAAAATGGACTGCCCAAAGCTGGGGGCTTCGCTCAAACGGACGCTACGAGGGATCATACTACGGAAGACAAGATCTTCGAAGTGATTGCGTACCTCGCCGACGACTTGTTGCCCGAGATTGGTGCGCTGGTCGAACATCGTCATGAGAATGCCGCCAAGCTCAAGGCCTTCGTTAACGCCCGCATCGCGAAGCTTATCGACAACTTTTAAGATTTGCCCGAGACCTTCCATCGCGAGGTATTCACATTGGAGTGCGATGATAAGATAATCTGCGGCGGCGAGGCTATTCATTGACAGCATGCCAAGCGCTGGCGGGCAATCGAGCACGATGGCATCGTAGTCGTCGGACTCGCGGAGGGGGGAAATTACCTCACGCAGCTGAATAAGGTAGTCCTCCCGCTGAAAAAGCTCGATCTCAATCGCGGCCATATCGACTTCAGAAGGAATCATAAAGAGGCAATCGTTAGAGCCGACGGGCTGTACTTTTTCTAGGGCATTACCCTCCCCGCATAGAGGGCCATAGAGACTCTCCCCTTCGAGCTTTTCAAGACCGAGCCCGCTCGTGGCATTTGCCTGTGGGTCGAGGTCGACCAGCACAGTGCGCACGCCCTTTGCGGCAAGTGCATAGCTGAGGTTAATGGCAGTTGTCGTCTTACCGACGCCGCCCTTTTGATTCGCAATAGTAAATACAGTGGCAGACATGTCTTTGTTATTAGACGATGGGCAGAGATCGTCGAGCAGAAAGGCGATTCCCCTCACCTAGGCTTCCGCAACCACAGGATTGCGCAGCATACCAATGCCACTGATCTCGATCGCAACCTCATCCCCCGGCTTAAGGAAGCGCGGCGGATCAGCCGCAACGCCCACACCAGGTGGCGTACCCGTCAGAATGACTGTGCCCGGCAGTAAGGTAGTACTACCGCTAAGGAATTCAATCAGCTCAGCCACGGTGAAGATCATATCGCCCGTAAACGATTCTTGCCTAATCTCAGTATTCAGGATGGTCCGGATGGGAAGAATCTGTGGGTTAGGGATACGATCTGCCGTCACGAGTATGGGCCCTAGCGGGCAAAAAGTATCGAAGCTTTTGCCTTTGGTCCACTGGCCACCGCCGTGGAAATTTTGCCAATCCCGCGCACTCACATCGTTCGCACAAGAGTAGCCGAGCACATAGTCGAGCGCATCCTTCGCGGCGACGTTTTTGCAGGTCTTGCCGATCACCACAGCTAGCTCACATTCGTAATCGACCTGATCGCTGTGCATGTGCCGAGGCAGCACAATGGGGCTTTCAGGATCGATTACTGCCGTCACGCTCTTCATGAAGACAACTGGGTATTCCGGGAGCTCGGAATTCATCTCAGTCGCGTGCTCGCGGTAGTTCAGCCCGATAGCATAAATCGCGGTCGGCTCAATAGGCGCCAAGCGTCGCACGGGCTCAAGCAGTTCCTCGCTCTGCGAAAACTCGCCGAAAAGATCGCCCTCAAGACGATAGACCTGATTGCCAGCCTCGCATCCGTAATGGATGGAGCCGTCCCGAGTTTCTACGCGTACAATTTCCATAAGAACGCACCCTCTCAAGCTCACAGGAAAGCGCAAATTTTTTCTTGCTTTGGCCACGTGTACGACCTTTATTCCCGCCCTTTCGTATGGGATACGGGGGCTTAGCTCAGTTGGTTAGAGCGCATCCTTGACATGGATGAGGTCGCAGATTCGAATTCTGTAGCTCCCACCACTTTTCGCCTCTCTAGATTCACCTCTGGAGGGGCTTTTTTTGCCCCAATACAGGCAGAAACTTCATTATGGAATGACCCGCTTAAGCTTGGCATCCCTTTTCTAAAATCTAAATTTCCTATATGCGCAAAATCAAGGCTCTCATCTATGCACTCCTCGGCGGTATGATCGCTTGGGGATATTGGCAGCGGGGCGACGAGGGGTGGGCTATTTTTATAAGCCTATTCACGATCGTAATTATGGCACTCACACTCTCCTCGATTGGTCGTCTTAAAATTAGCTGGGATGACGAAGGGATTACCCTAGCCGCCTTTCCGAAAAAGCCACGACTCCTCCACTGGCAAGATTTAGAAAAAGTGTCACTCGATCATCTGGGCTACCATGTTCAAGCAAAGGATGGGCAGTTTAAGATCCGTAAAAACGTGATGCCGGCCGACCTCCTGCGCAGGATCAAAGAAAACATTCGTCTCAACACTAAGGCGTAAGTAGAGGCTGATCTTTAGCGTGCGATAGTATGAGGAACGCTCCAGTTTTCCAAAAACCAGATAAATATTAATCCTCAGCGAAGGCGATTCGCTTGATCACCTCGGCTGCCAGAAAAAACCCAACCGTGCCTGTCAGGTAGGTCGCCGAACCAAATCCAATATCGCAATTCAGCCGGTAATCTTCGCCCGCCTCGCGTTCGCAACTGACGGAGCCGTCGGGCATCGGAAAGACGGGTAACTCGTCTGAGTAGACGCAGTCCACCTTGAACTTCTGACGTTTAAATCCAGGGAAGCCATATTTCTGCCGCAGGCGCTTGCGCACTTGTAGAAGCAGCGGGTCGTTGATTGTCCGTGCCAAGTCGCAGATTTTCACCCGGCTCGGATCAATACAGCCCCCCGCACCGCCGCAGGTGATAATATTTAGCCCCCGTTTGCGTGCCTCGGCGATCAAGTAACACTTGAGCCGCGTCGCATCGATTGCATCGATAATATAATCGTAACTCGGCTCCAGTAGGCGATCGGCCGTAGCCTCGGTGAAAAAAACCTCCTCAGTGGTCACTACGCATTCCGGCGCAATCTGTCCGACACGCTCGGCCAACACAGCCGCTTTCGAGCGACCGACATTCCCATCGAGCGCGTGTATCTGCCGGTTCACATTACTTAAACAGACCTCGTCCATGTCGACCAGCGTGAGCGCGCCGATTCCAGAACGTGCCAGCGCTTCGACCACCCATGAGCCCACGCCGCCTAGTCCGATCACGCAAATATGCCCTGCGCGAATCCGCGTCAACCCAACTGTGCCATAAAGGCGCCCAATCGCTCCAAATCGTGTTTCGTAATTAGACATTTTTAGGAATCAGAAGTCAGGAGACAGAAATCCGAAGCGTCCACACAGAAAACACTTCACTCCTCAGTCCTCACCACTCACTATTCTAACATGGTTACACTTCAAGAAATCGTCGCTTTTTGCGATCAGCGCACCCGCCGGATAGAAATCAAGGACTTCGACGGCGCCCATAACGGCCTGCAAATTGAGAATGGCGGCAGCGTTAAAAAAATTGGTGCCGCAGTCGATGCGGGTCAACTCCCTTTCGAGAAGGCCATCACTGAGGGCATCGATTTTCTCATCTGCCACCATGGCCTTTTTTGGACACCACCCACCCCGCTCACTGGTGCGAACGCCCTCAAGGTAAGAACTGCCTTCGACGGCAACCTTGCTATTTACGGGGCACACCTCCCACTCGACTGTCATCCAGAGATCGGCAACAATGCACTCCTCGCGAAAGAACTCGGCCTCAAAACGATTGATACTTTCCTTAGCTACGAGGGCACCAACATGGCTACAGTCGCACTCGGCCCCTCGGGCGGTCGCAACGAGATCTCGGAAAAGCTGCAAGCTGTCTTCCCAGATACCTATCAAGCGATCGAATACGGGAGTGCAAACCCCGAGCGTATTGGCATACTCACTGGCAGCGGCCAGAGCGCAATGCCTCATCTGCTCCCAAACGGTATCGACACACTCATTACAGGTGAGCTACGCCAACATCATTTCAACATGGCGCAAGAGCTCGGGCTTAACCTTTACCCTTGCGGCCACTATGCGACCGAAATCTTCGGGGTCAAAGCCCTCGCCGCGGAGGTCGCCCTCAAGTTCCATCTCGAGTGGCAATTCATCGAGCAGCCCTGTTCGCTCTGACCCCATAAAATAATTAAGATCCTGCGCTCTAGGTTTGCCATCCATTCACAACGAAGCTATATATTTAAAAGTAGATGAAAAAAACGGCTAAAATCGAGCCAGACGGAAACTCATTGCTGTTGCGCGCTTCCGCCAAGCGGCTTTTCGAGAGCTTGATGGAACAGACGGCTGACCGCATTTACATTAAGGACAAAAAAAGCCGGTTCATTGCCGCCAGTCAGGCACTCGCACAGATGCATGGTTTTGAGAACCGTCATGATATCGAGGGCAAGACCGACTTTGATCTCTTTACTGATGAGCATGCCCAACAAGCCTTCGACGATGAGCAAGAGATCCTCCAGACGGAAACTGCATTGCTTAATAAGGTCGAAAAAGAAACTTGGGCTGACGGCACTGTCACTTGGGTCTCTTCAAATAAAGCGCCACTCTATCTGAGTTCAGGTAAACTTGCTGGTATCATAGGTATTTCAAGAGACATTACCGCCGAAAAGATTGCTCAAGAAAAATTAGCCGAAAGCGAACATCGCCTACGCGATCAGAACGCAATCATGCGCTCCGATTATGAAAGCGCTGAGAAGGTTCAAAGCTTGATGATCCCTGGTCGCGTGCCACAGATCAAAAACGTCGACATCGCTCACCTCTGGAAACCGATGACGATGGTCGGCGGCGACATCATTAATTTCCCCCGAAACCCTGACAACCGCCTGCTCTTTTTCATGGGCGATGTGTGCGGACATGGCGTCACGGCGGCCTTCTACACTGTCTTGATTAAATACCTAACCGCACACAGCGCAGAGGTGTATAATGATAACCCACGCGACTTCCTCAACTTCGTCAACGAGGGGATCACCGAACGGATCAACAGCGGTTTTGTCACAGGCCTAGCCGGACACTTTGGCACCCGTCAGAAGAATGGCGATCGTAAGCTCATCCTCTCACACGCAGGACACAGGCAATTGCTTGTTTATCGTAAACAAGAAAATGCCGTCGAGCTCATCGAACTGCCTAACGGTACGGTCATGGGCCTTCCTGGGACGACCGCTTCACGCGCCAAAGCAATCAAGCTCCAGATAGGCGACCGCTTCTATGCATTCACCGATGGTATCGTCGAAGCCTCCAATCCAAAAGGCGAAGAATTTGGCACCAAGCGCGTTATGGACGCGGTCAAAAGCCTTTCAGCTAAACCAGTCCAAAAAACTATCGAAGCGCTTTATGACAAAGTCGCTAGATTCACTCAAGTGCCCGACCAGCAGGACGACATTACCATCCTCGGATTTGAGTTGAGCTAAATAAAGGGTCCTTGAAGGAGTACTTTTAGAGCGCTTCGTATTTGCCTTTCTCGGCCACGTCGCCTCGGCCTTCAGAGCCGAGAGCTTTTTAAGGCACACTGATCGACCACGCTCAAAATATAAGCGGCCGCCGTTTCTGCCCGTAGCACATTCGCGCCGAGGCGCACCGGCTGAAAACCCGCCAAAGCTAGCACCCCATATTCGCCTGCTGTAAAATCGCCTTCGGGGCCTACTGCCACGATGACTTCGTCGAATTTAGCAGCGGTCTCCAAAACTTCGCAGAGCGGACGACTCCCCTCCTCTAAACTAGCGACTATACGGAGTGTTGTTGCCTCAGTTTCGGTGACTGAGGATACCCGTCCATCAGAATTAACCCACTCCGCCAAGGAAGTCGGCGCAGCCAATTCCGGCAGATAGGCCAAGCCACATTGCTTACAAGACTCGATCATGGTGAGTCGCCACTTCTCAGTTTTGGAGAGCAAGCGCTCACCTTTCATCTGCACATCCCCCTGATCGGTGAATACAGGCTGCACACAGGTCGCCCCGATCTCGGTCGCCATGCGTAGGATCAGATCCATCGCCTTTCCTTTAGGGATTGATTGTAGCAAAGTCACCCGAGGCCTAGGTGCCTGAGTCTTTTCAAAGGAATCCACCTCCACTTCTACAGCTTTAGCATCCTCTGTCGCAATACGACCAAGGTATCGAGTGCCCTTCCCATCCAATACCTCCACCGTCTCCCCAGACTTCGCCCGTAGCACCCGCATCAAGTGATGGCTCTCCCGCTCATCCAAAGTCAGTGATCCCGTCTCAGCGGAAGCTTCAGTAAACAAAAAAGATCGATAACGTGCCATAAAGATAAGTGAATAGTGAGGATTGAGTTGTGAAAAGGTGAAAACGCGCTCGTTTCAACATACAAAACATTTCACCACTCACTCTCCACCAGTCCCCGTCCTATGCTACATCCATTCCTACAAAACGACTTTCACATCAAGTGGACGACACTCACGCCCGAGCACATCGAGACTGACATCGGTAAAGCACTCGATGAAGCTCGTAGTGCCATCAATGCCGTCGCCTCGCAAGAGCCACCACTTACTTACACAAACACCATTGCTGCTTTAGACGAGGGGCTTGAAACCCTTAACCACGCTTGGGGGCTTGTTAGCCACCTCGACTCTGTCAACAACAGCCCCGAATTACGCGTAGCACACAACGCCATGTTGCCAAAGGTCAGTGAATTCTTTGCTAGCATCCCACTCAACGAAGCCCTCTGGGAGACGCTCAAAGCCTACGGTGTCGAGAGCGGCGACGAAGACCTCTCCCCCACTAAACGACGCTACATCGAAGAAACTCTCGCCGATTTCCGTGAAGCTGGGGCCGACCTCCCACTTGAGCAAAAGAAGCGCGCTGGCGAAATCCAAAGCCAACTCGCCGAGCTCACCCAGAAATATTCCGAGAACTGCCTCGATGGCACGAACGCATGGGAGAAAATAGTCACCGATGAGAAACAGCTGTCTGGCTTGCCAAAATCTGCACGCGACGCCGCCCGCCAAAGCGCGGAGCAAAAGGGCACAGAAGGTTGGCGTTTCACCCTGCAAGCCCCCAGCTACATACCCGTCATGACCTACGCCGACAGCGATGCGCTACGTAAGGAGGTGTGGTCCGCCTACGCCGCCATCGGACGCAGCGGCGAGCACGACAACCGCCCGCTCGTCCGTCAAATTCTCGATCTACGCCACGAATTCGCCCAGCTCGTCGGGCAGGAAAACTTCGCCAACCATGTCACCGAGCGGCGCATGGTCGCCTCAGGTCAAGCCGCTCTCGATTTCGGCGACGAAATTTTCCAGAAGGTGCGTGCTCAATTTGAAAAGGAAGCCGAGCTGCTTCGCCGCTACAAAGCTGCAGAAGAAGGTTTGCCCATCGACCATCCACCTCTCTTGGAGCCATGGGAAGTCGGCTACTGGGCGGAGAAGCAACGCAAAGCCAGTTACGCCTTCGACGAGGAAGCTCTTCGCCCCTTCTTCCCAATTGGTCGTGTCATCAGCGGCATGTATGAGATCGCTCAACAAATCTTCGGCTTGCGTATCGAGGAAAGTGATACGTCCAAGGTTGAAGTTCCAACTGCGGCTACGAAGGAGCCACAGGTCTGGCATGAAGAGGTCAAATTCTACGATCTCTTCGACTCCGAAACCGACGAACACCTCGGCTCCTTTTACGCGGATTGGCACCCGCGTGAGTCGAAGCGTGGCGGTGCTTGGATGAACTACTTCATTACTGGCAATCGCGACTCCTCCGTCGGCGAGCGTAGTCCCCACCTGGGCCTAATCTGTGGCAACCTGACGCCAGCGGTCGGTGACCAGCCCGCGCTGCTCACTCACCGTGAGGTCGAGACCATTTTCCACGAATTTGGGCACCTCCTCCATCACCTATGCGGCGATGTTGAAGTTAAGTCACTCAATGGTGTCAACGTCCCCTGGGACTTTGTCGAGCTTCCCTCTCAGATCATGGAAAACTGGTGCTGGGAACGCGAAAGCCTCGACCGTATCGCCCGCCACCACGAAACGGGTGAGACGATTCCACAAGCGCTATTCGATAAGCTGCTCGCCGCCCGCAACTACATGAAGGCTAGCGCCAACGTCCGCCAGCTCGCCTTCGGAAAGATGGACTTAGAGCTGCACATCCATTGGCCGGTCTCCGCTGAAGAAGACCTCGACGCCTTCGTTGAAAATGCGCTCCAAGACTACAACGCCAAATACAAGACCCAAGCTAAGAGCAATGTCTTCAACTTCAGCCACCTTTTCAGTAGCCCGACAGGCTACGCTGCCGGCTACTATAGCTATAAATGGGCGGAGGTACTCGACGCTGACGCGTTTACGCGCTTCCAAAAAGAAGGTATCCTCAACGCCGAGACTGGCCGCGACTTCCGTATCAAGATCCTTGCCAAAGGCAACTCCGAAGACCCCGCCAAGCTCTACAAGGACTTTATGCATCGTGCCCCCGATCCCGGCGCTCTCCTACGCAGAGACGGCTTGATCCCATAGCCGCTCTTTACCTTGCAATTCTCACTAAACGAACTTGGGCTAAAAGGATGCAACTACTGACAGCCCATCTTACCCGATTCCTCTGCTCACTCGGCATTTGCCTATCCGCCCAGGCCGAGGTCTCTCTGCCTAATATTTTTGGGGACCACATGGTGCTCCAGCGTGAGCAAGCCAACCCCGTCTGGGGGAAAGCTTCGCCAGGCGAAAAAGTAAGCGTCTCGATTGGCGGACAATCCCACACAACAAGCACTGCCATAGATGGCTCCTGGCGCGTTACGCTCGAGCCACTGGAAGTCGGCGGCCCTTATGAGCTAGAAATCCGAGGGAGCAACACCCTCACCTTTAGCGATATTCTAGTCGGTGAAGTCTGGGTATGCTCCGGCCAATCCAATATGGGTTGGGCTGTGAGAGCTTCTGCAGACGCAGAATTGCAAATCGCAGCGGCAAATTATCCCGAAATCCGACTCCTCTCGGTGCCGCAAATTGCATCGCAAGAACCGAGAGATAATTTTAATGGCTCATGGAACATCTGTAAGCCCCAGACCGTTGCTGATTTTTCAGCCGTCGGCTACTCATTTGGAAGACGGCTACACAACACGCTCGGGGTGCCCATCGGGCTCATCGATAACGCATGGGGCGGCTCCGCGGTTGAAGCTTGGATTTCTCGGGACGCACTTGAAGATGCGGACCAGTATAACGAGCTACTTGCATCTTGGGACGAAAAAGCAGCTGCCATGACAGACCAAATTTTCGCTGACTCGGTGGCGGCCTACAAAAAATGGCTTGCCGACGGAGAGCCAGGAGCGAAGCGTCGTGCACCAAGGGACAGCCGAAAGAGTAATCACCGCCCAGCCAATCTCTTTAATGGGGTTCTTCACCCCATTATTGGCTACGGCATTCGTGGCGCCATTTGGTATCAGGGAGAGGCTAACGCTGCGCGCGCCTATCAATACCGCAGTCTCTTCCCCTTAATGATCAACACATGGCGGCAACATTGGCGGCAAGGTGATTTCCCCTTTTATTGGGTGCAATTGGCTGACTTTAAGCAAGAAGCCCCCGAACCCCGCGACAGCGCTTGGGCCGAGCTACGTGAGGCGCAAACGATGACGCTGAGTCTAGCAAATACTGGGCAGGCCGTTATCATCGATGCAGGCGAAGGCCGTGATATCCATCCCCGCGACAAAGAAACCGTCGCTAACCGCCTCGCACGAATCGCCTTGGCCCGTGATTACGGTGTCGAGATGGCATGGCAAAGCCCAAGCTACGACTCGATGCGAATCGATGGGGATGCTATAAGCATTCAACTCAAGCATGTCAGTGCGAGTGGGCTGCATACTTTTGATGTCTACGAAGTAATGGGATTTGAGATCGCTGGCGAAGACCAAAAATTCTTTTGGGCCGAAGCAAAGCTCGAAGGGAAAAATAAAGTAACCGTGTCCAGCCCCCAGGTGCCGAAGCCTGTCGCCGTTCGCTACGCATGGGGCGATAATCCCGTCGTCAACTTACAAGATCGCAACGGCCTGCCCGTCACCCCATTCCGTACTGACGACTGGCCAGGAGTTACCGCCAACAATGTAAAGTAGCCATACTTTATGCGCAACGACTGCAGCTTTTCGGACTGCCGAAAATATCGCTACTCACTCCTTCATCGATGGGATGAGCTCTTTGAACGTCGGCGGGCCATCTTTGTCTGCCTGAATCCGTCCACCGCAGATGAAAACCAACTGGACCCGACACTCAGGCGAATCAAGGCTTTCAGTAAGCGCCTGGGGGCGAGCGAGTTTCTAATGCTCAATATCTTCGCCTACCGAGCAACTGACCCGAAAGAGATGATGGCGGCCAAAGACCCCATCGGTCCAGAAAATGACGCACGCATACAAAACGCCCTATCAGAGGCCTATGAGCTCAATGGGGGGCAGTTAAATGTGATTGGTGGCTGGGGTAACTACGGCCTCCACATGAAGCGTCAAGATGCTTTCTTAGAGCTACTCGCGCCCTATCGCAAGTGGCCGAAACTCAGGATTGCCTGCCTCGGAAAGAACGCCAACCAAACGCCTAAGCATCCGCTTTATATTGCTGCCAACCGAGACTTCGAAGCGCTTTAGGCACCCAATGGCTTCATGCGGCAATACGCTGATTAATCCCCCGCTTGTATTGTTGCCTCAGTCTACAACATCCAGTGTTCGTTTGTTTAATTCAAATTCGGCTTCGTTCCGTAGCAGGACGGGGGAGATGGCGGCAGCCCATTGGTCATAGCCAGCTGAATTCAAATGGAGTTTGTCTTCCATGAATAGTTCGGGTCGAGCTTGACCATTGCCATCCAACAATTGGGGCCAGACATCGATGTAGGTGAATCCTGGCTTGGCGCGGCAATAGTCTTGGATCATGGCATTGCTGCGTCGCATTTGTTCCGCTATCGCCCAGCGAGCAATGCTTGGCTTAGCTCCTATAATATAGAGGCGCAGATCCGGGAGTTGTTCTAGGCATTGTTCTGCCAAAAATTTGAAGTCTTGAAAGATGCGCTCGGGGGTTTTCCCGTAATTGGCGTCATTGTCGCCTTCATATAACAAGAGGGCCCGGGGCTGGTATTTGAAGACTAAGGCTTCGAGGTAATAGATCAGGTCGGTGTAATGACTACCCCCAAAGCCGCGAGGCAAAAGGGTGAGTCCGGGCAAGTCGTCTTTGATCCGCGGGTGCCACATTCGCATAGAACTACTTCCAGTGCAGACAACCGCTCCTTTTGGGGGCGCGTTGTCGGCATCGGCGGTTTGAAATTCGGCGATGGTAGAGGCAAAGCGTGCAGGGTCAGGCTCAAAGGCTTGGGGATAGTCTGCTCGGTCGTAAGCAAACAAACTATTTGATGCCAAGAGGAGGGCGGGGATTAAAAAAAGAGGGCTCATGCAAGATCTATAGATAATTGTTTTGGGTAGCATGGATTGCGTGGCTTGTAAACCCAGTAGGTGTTTGCAAACGCTCTGGAAGCTGCTAGATATGTGTCAAAAATGAAAAGTGACCCATCTTCTCAGTGCCCCTTCCATGGCGGCAAAACAAACGCTTCGCCGCCCCTCGAGGGCCATGATTTGCGATGGGATCTTGCGGAGCATGCTGAGCTCCTCAGCCCGAATCCAAACGAAGAAATCAGCAGTCTTGATAAAAGCGCAAAGGAAGCGTGGCGAAATTCAGTTCGCTGCATTGGAAGACGACTATGGGCGGGGCTGAATGTAATCGATGCCCGCTCCTTAATTGACCCAGACGAAATATTTGAAGCTCTCATGGCTCATTTAAAAAAGGCGACGAACGGGGGAAAAATTATTCCCGTGATGACTGTCTTCAAAGAATGGCATCCTGATCAAGCTGAAATCCGGATTTGGAACCACCAGCTACTCCGCTACGCGGGCTACAAGGCACCCGATCGAAAGGTCCTCGGGGATCCGATGAACGTGGAAATTACAAACTTGGCGATCTCTCTAGGTTGGCGCCCTCCCGCCGAGCGAAGTCGTTTTGATCTATTGCCGATCATCATTCAGGTAGGAGAAAAATTACGCTACTATGAACTCCCTAAGCATGAAGTATTAGAGGTGCAGATCAGGCACCCGAAATACCCCTTCTTAGAACAAATGGACTTGCAGTGGTATGCTGTACCCGTCGTTTCAGATATGATTTTTGCGAGCGGCTCATCGCTTCACCCTTGCGCGCCCTTTAGTGGCCATTATCTCGGCACAGAGATTGGAGCCCGAAATTTGGCAGACTCAAATCGATATAATTTACTGCCTGAAATCGCAACTAAGCTCGACCTCAATATGACCACGCCGCGCAGTCTATGGAAAGATCACGCACTCGTCGTGCTGAATGAGGCTGTCTTATCGTCTTTCGACAAGGAGGGCGTTCGGATCGCAGATCACCATGGGGTTTCTGATGAATTCTTAAAGTTCTGTAAGCAGGAAGCGAAAGCGGGACGCGAGGCGGCCGCAGAGTGGAGTTGGATCGTTCCGCCGATCTCAGGGTCTGCGACCTCAGTCTTTCATCGAAATTATACACTAGAGGCTGTCTACCCAAACTTCCTCCTCCAAGTGCCTGCATGGAAGACCGAGCGAGGTAAACAAATTCTTAACGCAAAGGACCCCCACCCTTTATGAAGTCTTTTTGACTCGTGTTAATATGCCATCGATGGCTTTTATAATGAAATTGCGATACACTCCCATTGGGGCCCGAATTATACCTCAGCACATGTTCACTTTGATAATGATTTGATCCATAAGGCCAAATAGCTCGGTTTTCACAGCTAGCTACAATTCACTTCTCCACATGTCTTTTACTCCCGAAGATCCGCCTACTGGCACCGAATTTATTGAACAGACACTCTCCGCGCCCGAAAATGCGGAAGAGTCGAAGTTGCGTCCGCTCTCCTTTGATGACTTCGCGGGGCAGGATAAAACGCTAGAGCGCCTCAAGGTAATGGTCGGCGCGGCGCGGGATCGTGAAGAACCACTTAACCACATTTTACTGAGCGGCCCCCCTGGCTTGGGTAAGACCACCCTCTCCCTCATCCTTGGTAATGAGATGGGGACGAAAGTGAACATCACTTCGGGCCCTGTCATCGACAAGCCGGCCGACTTGGCCGGGCTTTTAACTAACCTGCAGGAGGGCGACATTCTTTTTATCGATGAGATCCACCGCATTCCAAAAAACGTAGAAGAGTATCTCTATTCTGCGATGGAAGACTTTCGTATCGATATCATGATCGACCAAGGCCCCAATGCCCGCAGTGTGCGACTTAACTTGCCCCGCTTCACCCTTCTCGGCGCCACCACCCGCATGGGCTTGCTGACGGCACCCCTACGTAGCCGCTTTACTTTGCAATCACGTCTCAACTACTACGATCACACGACACTGCAGGGCATTGTCGAGCGCACTTGTGGGATCCTAAATGTTAAATTTGAAACAGCTGGTGCCTCCGAGATCGCTCGTCGCGCGCGCGGCACGCCGCGGATTGCGAATAATTTAGTCAACTTCTGTCGCGACTACGCGCAGCAACGCGGCAAGGGCACGATTACCAAAGACTCCGCCGCGGCCGCGCTTGAGTTATTGGAGATTGATTCGCGTGGCCTCGACGAGATGGACAAGCAAATGATGCGCGTGATGGCAGAAAACTATCGCGGCGGGCCCGTTGGCCTTGGCACCGTGGCCGTCGCCGTAGGTGAAGAAGCCCATACCCTTGAAGAGGTTCACGAACCTTTTCTCATCCAAGAAGGCTACCTCCAGCGCACTGCCCAAGGCCGAGTTCTGACCGAAAAGGGTTGGCATGTAACAGGGATAGACCCGGGTAAGGGCAGCGGTGGACAGACCGAATTACTCTAGGGCATCCACTAGCAACTGAAAGATCCACCGATTTCACCGAGTAGCCATATAGGCGGGACTTGCCGCTTTACCTAAGCATTGAAAGCAGCCACATTGTCGCTTTAGAACTAGGTCTCTTCATCCTCACTTCTGCGCACAGCAGGTCAAACATGGGTCGCAATTCTATACACAAAATTAAACGTCCACCCCGTCACTCGACGGGGCCGACTGTGATTTACATCGAAAACGAGGACGATCTCTTTGACCTGATCGAGCGCACGGAAAATCCTCTGATTCTTGTGCTCGAAGGCGTGCAAGACCCGCACAACCTAGGGGCGTGCTTACGCACGGCCTCCGGAGCGGATGTCACTGCGGTATTAGCACCGGTGAAAGGCGCTTGTGGTATTACGCCGACCGTGCGTGACATCTCTTGCGGTGGCGCGGATGATGTGCCCTTCCTTAGAATTAAGAATCTCGGTATGCTACTGCGTAAATTCCAGGACCGAGAAATTAAGATTGTCGGTACTTCAGATCGGGGCAACGACTCACTTTACGATGTCGATTTCACAGGGCCGACTGCGCTTGTTCTCGGCAGCGAGGGCTGGGGACTGCGCAAGGTAACCGGCGATCACTGCGATCACTTAGTTAATATCCCGATGGCGCGGTCAGTGGATTGCTTGAACGTTTCTGTGTCTGCAGGGGTCTGCCTCTATGAGGCGGTGCGGCAGCGAATGTAGTGCCGGCGACTGACCAGTCTGAAGCACCTAGCTTTGCTGATTCGCATTATGAGCAGAGCAGGCTCAGCTCAGTCGCTACTACTCAATCGAACCCAAAAAGCCCCGTCGCTTTTCGGGCGGACGGGGCTTTAGAAATCGTTTCTCTCGATGCGACTTACTCGAAATTATGAGCGCCTAACTTACGCCCGACCTTTTCCATGTTCAATTGAACGAGATCAGGCACGCCGTTTTCGTAGGGCACTTGCACTTCGCCCTGAATGAGGGGAAGCGCATATTTATAGAAGTTGAAATTCATACTGACGCCGTCTTCATTAATCCAGCTCTCGGGGAGTTTTTTCACACCGTTGGCAATCTCAGAGAGGTCGGCTAGGCCGGTTTCGCAGGTGTAGGTCTCGCCTTCACCACGGACCAGAGTGACCATTTTATCGGTCTTACCTTCGACCCCAGCAATGACGGCGGCTTGGCCGGCCATATAGGCTTCGTCGTTATCAGATTGCGAAGAGCAATGAACCGCTGCGCGTTGGGCCATCCCAAGTTTGACAGAGCGAGCTTTAACTTGAAGACCTTCTTCGGCGAGTCCGCGAAGATATTCGCCAGCACCACCGAGTTGGGAGTGGCCGAAAGCATCGGCACTCGCGCTGTCAGTGGAAACGTAGTTACCGTCGGCATCGACGAGACCTTCGCCCACGACGACGACGCAGTATTTATGCTTCTGTAAAACATGCTGCACATCGGCAATGAACTTATCCGCAGAGAAGGCAACCTCTGGGAGGTAGATAAGGTGCGGCGCCGCATTGGGATCGTCGCGGCGTTTGGCAAGTGCGGCGCCAGCTGCGATCCAGCCAGCGCTGCGACCCATCACTTCGATGACTTGCACGAGGTCGTGTTGACCCATGCCTGCATTATCTGCGGCGATTTCTTTGACCGTAGCCGCGATGTATTTGATCACAGACCCGTATCCTGGGGTGTGGTCCGTGGTGACAAGGTCGTTATCAATGGTCTTCGGGATACCGATGACACGAAGTGCGTAACCACGCTCTTGAGCGAGCTTGGAAATCTTGTCCGCGGTGTCTTGCGAGTCGTTGCCACCAGCGTAAAAGAAATAACGGATGTTGTGCGCTTCGAAGACTTCGAGCACGCGTTCAAAGTCGGCTTGCTTCTTGAGCTTGTAGCGGCAAGTACCAAGAGCGGCACCTGGTGTATGGCGAAGGCCACGGATATTTTGCTGCGACTCAGCGGCGAGGTCAATTAGCTGCTCGTTGAGAATCCCAAGCACGCCATTGAGGCCGCCATAGATTTCTTCGATGCACTCGTGATTGAGCGCTTCGGCAACAGCACCGGCAAGGCTGGCGTTGATCACGGATGTGGGACCGCCGGATTGGGCGATGAGACAGTTTCCTTCGAGTTCTTCAGGCATAATCTATTTAATCTATTGGATTTTAAAATTCGAGTGTGTAATTGTGTGTATGTGGGTGTTTTCTGAAAGCAATCCTTAAAGAATTTTGAAGGATTACTTAAAGAATTGTGCCAGGCGTGTAGCTGCCAGCGGCGGGGAAATTTTGGGCTTCTTCGCGGACGGCCGTGCAGAACTTGTCGACCTGAGTGGCTGAGAGACCGGTCATCGCTTGAGCGCGGCCCATCATTTCGGTGAGCTGCTCTAACGAGAGACCAAGGCGGCTATCACCAGCAAGGCGCTCTACCAGGTTGTTGGTCGTGATGTCACCAGAGCGAAGATCGCGAACGGTCTGTACCGCGTGCTCTTTAATCGCTTCGTGAGCTTCTTCGCGGCCAGCACCGGCTTTGACCGCTTCCATCAGGACAGTGGTCGTAGCGAGGAAGGGGCCGTAGCGCTGATTTTCCTGATCAATCACGGCGGGATAAACTTCCATCTGATTCAGGATCGTGAGGAAGGTATCTATCAAACCGTCGATGGCGAAAAAGCTATCTGGCAAGAATACGCGACGTACGACGGAGCAAGAGACGTCCCCCTCATTCCATTGATCGCCGGCCAGCTCGCCGGCCATAGTAAGGTAGCCCTTTAAGATGACAGCGAAGCCATTGAGTCGCTCGCAACTGCGGCTGTTCATCTTGTGCGGCATCGCCGAGGAACCGACTTGGCCTTTGGTAAAACCTTCGCTGGCTAACTCGTGGCCGGCCATAATGCGTAGAGTCTTGGCAAAGCTAGACGGTCCCGATGCAAGAAGTACAAAAACGGAAACGACTTTGAAGTCGAGCCCGCGAGGGTACACTTGCCCCACGGTGTCGAGCGAAGCACCCACGTTGAGGTGGTCGAGAATACGGTCTTCGAGGGAAGCAACTTTCTCAGCATCGCCGCCGAAAAGCGTGAGCAGATCCATCTGCGTGCCGACGGGGCCCTTCAAGCCGCGCACGGGATAGTTATCAATCATGCGGTCGAGCTCGTGAACGGCACAGAGCAAGTCTTCCCCGAACATGGCGAGGCGTTTACCAAAAGTGGTGGGTTGGGCTGGCACGTTGTGCGTGCGGGCGGTGATGACGAGATCCTTCCATTGCTCGGCACGTTCGGCTACTTTAAGCAGGGCCGCAACGGCCTTAGTGCGGACGACCTCGAGCGCTCGGATGATCTGTAGCTGTTCGACGTTTTCCGTAAGATCGCGGCTTGTGAGGCCTTTGTGGATGTGTTCGTGCCCCGCAAGTTCGCAAAACTCTTCAATCCGTGCTTTTACATCGTGCCGAGTGATAGCTTCACGCTCGTTGATCGAATCGAGGTTGATCGTGCCCTTAACGCGCTCGTAGGCGTCGATGGCTTCTTGCGGGATATCGAGTCCGAGATCTTTTTGCGCGCGAAGCACGGCGATCCAGTATTCACGCTCTAGGGTGATACGGCCTTCCGCGCTCCAGACAGCCTTCATCGAATCCGATGCGTAACGCGCGGCGAGGACATTTGGTATGTTTTCCATGGTAGTTTGAAATTAGGGAAGCCTTTAAAAGTACAAATCCCCGCTCCTTATGCGACAAAAAACGGGGAAATTTGCGTAGGCTGCCTGTGTGCGAAAGATTATTTCGATAATACTAACCCCGCCGTCGAGCAAAGCCCGGGCAAGAGATACTGCCTGATTGGCATCCTCAAGAACTATGACTGGAATAAGGGGATGCTTTTTAAACAAGGCCTGCATGAATATCTAACACAAAGTGCTAAAGCCTAGGTATGGTTAAGCCACCATCTACCATGATCACTTGTCCAGTTGAATAGGGGAATTCATGGCGAGCCAATACGGCGACTGCTTTGCCAATATCTTCTGGCAGGCCCCAGCGCTTGGTAACGCATAAGCCGTCGGCAATCAGTTTATCGTACTTCTCTGTGACACCACTAGTCATGTCTGTTTTTATGACACCTGGCCTTACCTCATAAACCGGTATATCCATCTCCCCTAGCCTTGCAGCAAATAGCTGCGTCGTCATAGCAAAGCCCGCTTTAGAAACGCAGTACTCCCCCCGGTTGACGGAAGCGACGGTGGCGGAGATACTATTTACATTAATAATACTGCCAAAGAAATCCGCATTATCTTTCTTCTGTCTAATCAACCAATTCGCTACAGCTTGGGTCAAGAAATACGGACCTTCGCAATTAATTGAAAGTACCCGCTGATAACTTTCCTCTGAAGTTTCCAATATATCTTTGCGTTCTTTAGGCGCGACGCCTGCGTTGTTAACCAAGAGGTTTAAACATGCGAATTCCTCGCGAATTTTAGTGAGTATCGCAGCACGACCTTCGCTAGTACCCACATCCCCTTGGCAGTAGATAACCTGCGGAGCACCCGCGCCCTTGATTTGCTCGATTACATCAGTGACTTGGGACTCAGGGCGCATGCCATTTATGGCAACAGCGTGCCCATCTTTAGCTAATGCGAGCGCGCAGCCCAGGCCGATGCCACGACTTCCGCCTGTTACGAGTGCTGTTTGATGGCTCATGATCTAGATGCTCAGTTTGTTAATTTCTTTCCACATGCGCTCGTCACTAGATTGCAGACCGAGGTCCGCAAGCTGTACGCCCTTTGCACCTTCAAGAAGATTCCAACGGAAGGGCTCGTCGAGTACGACATGGCGCAAAAACAGTTCCCATTGTACCTTAAATGCATTATCATAAGATTCTTGCTCGGGCACTTGGTCCCAATTTTTATAGAAGTCGATTGGCTGCGGAATATCAGGGTTCCAGACTGGCTTTGGTGTGCTTCCATAGTGTTGTATCCAGCATTCCCGAAGACCTGCAACCGCTGTGCCCTTACTTCCATCGACTTGAATAGTCAGTAGATCGTCACGGCGCACACGCACATTCCACGAAGCGTTTAGGTGTACAATGACACCGTTATCTAATTCAAAGGTACTGTAGCAACTATCGTCGGCGGTACATTTGTAGGGCTTACCCTGTTCGTCGACACGCTCTTTAATATGAGTCGATGCAAGGCAATTAATCGCCTTGATATTTCCAAAAAGGTTATCCACCACATAGCGAAAATGACACAGCATATCGATCGCCATGCCCCCACCATCTTCCTTGCGGTAATTCCAAGACGGGCGCTGCGCGGGTATACTATGACCCTCATAGACCCAATAGCCAAATTCGATGCGAACTGAAGCGATCTCACCGAAGAAATCACACTCCATTAGTCGCTTCAATTTGAGTAAGCCAGGCAACCACAACTTGTCCTGCACGACGCCATTCTTTACGCCTGCCTTTTCACAGATATTAAAGAGTTCGACTGCGTCCTCTGTTTTGATCGCTGTTGGTTTCTCGCAGTAAACATGCTTACCTGCTTCTGCAGCTTGTTTAACCGCAGCATAGCGCCGTAGCGTCGTCTGTGCGTCAAAATAGACTGGATAGTCTGGGTCCTGCATTACACTGTCTAAGTCAGTCGTAAACTTGGTAGCGCTAGTACTCTCAACCAATGCCTTAAGCTTAGCTTCATTGCGCCCAACGAGAATTGGGTCAGGCATGATAACTTCATCGGGTGCGACGTGAACTCCACCCTGCTTAATAATTGCATCAATTGAGCGGATGAGGTGCTGGTTCGTGCCCATACGACCAGTAACGCCATTCATAATTATACCTACCTTGTGTGTCTTCATGTTTTATTGTGTTTGTTGTTATAATCTTGTTGGGCTTAACTGCTATACATGCTGCAGATAAGCATTTTTAATTTGTGTCAGGTATTTATCCTGGTCGGTCGCCCAATAGCGGTCTGAGAAAATCTCGACTTCAATCCATCCTTGAAAACCAGTAGCCTCGACTAACTGCCTTATGCCTCGAATGTTGATACAGCCTTCGCCCATAATTCCTCGGTCATTCAAAAAGTCATTCGTGGGGGTTAACCAGTCGCAGACGTGAAAACCAATGATCCTACTGCCCGCACGAATAATTTCTCCCTCCAATTGCGGATCCCACCAAATATGATATACGTCTGCCGCAATTCCTACCCATTCATCCCCCACTTGATCAATGATATCATTGGCTTGGCCGATTGTATTCACGGCACTCCTACAATCGGCATACATCGGGTGCAGCGGCTCAATCGCAAGTTTCACACCCACCGATTTAGCATGTGCGATACAACTGGCAATTCCTTCAGTGATATGCTTACGACTTTCCGCAAGTGATAAGTCTGGTTTCGCGCCACATACAAGAACGACTTGTGGCGCACCGATTACTGCCGCCGCATCAATCGCCTTAAAGTTGTCATCGAGCGCAGTTTGTTTCTCGTCAACTGTTGCGTAAGGGAAAAACCCACCCCGGACCAAGGATGCAGGTGTAATGCCATGATCATCTAAAAGCATGCGCGACTCTTCAAGGCTGCGCCCTTCTAGCCATTGGCGCCACACGCCCATACCGCTAAGCCCTCCTTCAGCATACTTAGCACAGGCGGTCGGTAAATCCCATGGCTTGGTGGTCATTGTGTGGACGGCCAGTCTGTCAAAATTATCCATATAATACTCGTCTTGTTTGGGGATTGGGCCAGCTAGAAGCGGTGTTGTTTAGTCAAGTGAACAATCACTAAAGTCGCATCTTCAAGTATTTCATAGCTGTGTTCTAAAACAGCATCGAATTGAACAGACTCTCCTGAACTTAAGGTATGATGTTCATGCATCATCTTCACTCTTACCTTCCCTGAAAGTACCCAGCAAAGTTCAAACTCATCTCCGTGCGCTTCTGGGTGCGATAGGCAGTCACCTACTTTGGCTAGCGCGTGAAACACATCGATTCCTTGATAGGCAATCTTCTGAAAATCAAAAGGTCCTGATCGATACGATACCGATCGTTTCACATGCGCACTCCGATTCTCACAAAGGCCTAATAAATCAGATGTAGATAAGCCAAAGGCACGCGCAATCCTGTAAAGCGTTTCGAGCTCACATACATTTTGGTTTCTTTCAAGTTTCGATAGCACAGGAAT
>QOOZ01000003.1 GCA_003331195.1 Puniceicoccaceae bacterium
GTGAAAGATTGACTTGGTAGACGTCACCACTGGCGATGTATTCGCGCACGCGTTGGACGGCGGTGCAGAAGTCAGCACGAGAAAGGTTCCACTTCCACTTGCTTCGGCGGGCGGGTGAGTTCGAAGTCATGGTTGCGCGACTTGTTGCGGCCGTCGTAGCCTGTTTGCGGTTGCCTGTAGCGGTGGGCGTGTCGAGTCCCGCCCCTACGATTGCTCGTAAGCGCTCAATTACAGCATTGGCTGTCCTATTAAAATCATGCCCTACCAGAAAAAGCACACCAGTCTCGTGGTTGAGGGCAGCGACGCCGTCGTAAAGACCGAAGTGCATGTCAGGAATCCGTCGGTCATCTTCAGCCAGTGAGGCAAGGGTCTCTAAACGCCGCCCATAGTCATAGCTCAAGTAGCCGACCGCGCCGCCAGTGAAAGGTATCTCAGGGTGCGCCTCTATTTGGTGTGGCTGCATGGCTTGACGTAAATCCGCCAGGCCCCCTGTTACGATTTGAAACGGCTCGGCTCCAAAGAAACTCCACTCCCCCAATCCGTCGTTTGACTGTGAGCTATCAAGGACGTAGGGAAAACGCTGACGCCCGAAGCGATCAACTAATACCTCCACGCTGGGCGGATTCTGAATTTCAACGATTTTCACAATACAACTGCAGACGCACATGAGAGTGCGCTAAACATGGTTCGATCTGGAATCACTTTCACTTCTTAGTTAGTGGCGACTCACACGATAGATCATCCAGAAGCCGATCCCTTGAAAAATCAAATTTGGTAACCATATCAATAGATCGGGCCTGAGCGCGGGGACATTCTCTAACCAACTAACCATAATGATGAGAAAATAATAAGTCATCGCAATAATTAGCGCGATCCCGAGGTTGGCATAAGTCTCTTTGCGCCCGACTTGGATGGCAAGCGGCACGCCGAATACAGCCAGCGAAAAGACGGAAAAGGCCAAGGCAAAATTTTTCTGAATGTGTATTTGCACCTTGAGCCGAGTTTCACTCATCGGCTCGCCCTCGGCGGCTTCTTGTTCCAGCTCGCCCTCTCGCAGATCCATCGACTGCGCAAAGGTCATCTCCTTTATGCGCAATTTACGCTCTTGATCACCATCGCCGAAGAGTTGGCCAAGCGGCAACGCAATGGGTAACTCTCCGAAAAACAACGAGTCTGGCATATTATCGCTAAAAGCTTCAGGGTTTTCAGAGTCTCGCTGCTCGGCTATACCATCTTTTAGCGTGAGGATCAGGTCTTTATTGGCCTTATCATAATCGAGGATACCCTCGGCGGCACGGAGGAAGAGCTTGGCTCGTCTTTTCTCGTCCAGCTCCCAAATCCAAAAGTCTTTCATGGCTGAGCCCTCTCGCCCACCCATGTAAATCACATAGCCTGGAAACTCATAAATAAAGCGGCGCTCTTCGATAAAACCGACTGGATTATCCGTAAGCGCTTCGGCCATGAGAGCCTTACGCTCTACCCGAGACTGTGGCGCGTAGTGCAAGTTGATCAAGACCGCTGCAGCCATACCAACGAAGGCGATCAAGAAGACTGGTGCGGCGATTTGGTAAAGGCTCAAGCCCGCCGATTTCATCGCAATGATTTCGCGCTGCGAAGAAAGTCGCCCGAGCGCGATCAAAGTACCCGTGAGCATTCCAAGCGGCAAGGCAAACGAAGCCACATAGGGAATGAACAGACCCAGCACTTTGATAAAGACCCAAAAGTCGAGCTTACCCGCTACGACCAGCTCGGCCACATCACGCAGCGCATTACCAACGAGAAGGACAAATATAAAAAGTCCCATCGCCATCCCAGTTGCGACAAGGATTTCTTTTGATATATGGCGGTGCAACAGACTGAGCATAATTTTAGTGACAAGTTGCCAGCTTGCTGGGGCAAGCACAATCCCATTTAGCGGATAGAGGGCTTGTCACTAACGCATTTACTCTCAGACTAACCCATATGACTAAGCAAAACGACGAAGTTATCCAAATTTTTAAGGACAGCGGCGCGCTCCTTGAGGGGCATTTCCTGCTTCGCTCTGGCCTACATAGTGCTCATTTTTTTCAGTGCGCCCAAGTCTGCCAATACATGGATAAAGTCACTCGCCTCGCTGAGATTATGCTGCCGATGCTCAAGGATTATGGTGCTACCACTGTGGTTGGTCCTGCGATGGGTGGGCTGGTGATCGGACAAGAAGTCGCCCGCCAGCTTGGTCTACGCTTTGTCTTCCTTGAAAAAGTAGATGACCAGCTCGCACTGCGCCGAAATTTCAAATTCGTAGCGGGCGAAAAGGTGCTTATAGTCGAAGACGTTATCACCCGTGGTGGTCGCGTGGTCGAGGCACTCACCCAGTGCCGAGCACACGGCGCCGAACCAGTCGCCGTCGGTGTGATCGTCGACCGTAGCCAAGGTAAAACCAGTTTTGACGTACCGCACCATAGCTTGGCTGAGCTCAGCTTCCCCACTTACCAAGCTGATAAGTTGCCGCCCGAGCTGCAAGGAAGCGATGCGATCAAGCCTGGGAGCTAAAAGAATTGAGAATCGCATTTACAAATAACCTTACGATTCTTAGAAGTAAGACATGAAAACGAAATTTACGCTACTCACATCACTCTTAATTTTCACCCAAGTAATGCAAGCACACTCTACTGGTCATGACCACGGTTTCGTGGAAACGATCAGCCACCTTTTCACGCAGGCTGGCCATTCACTCTGGTTGGCCATGGCAGCTGTCATCGTCGCAGCAGCCTATTGCTTACGCCTAGCATTTGTTACCAAGTAAGCGATCTCATAGACCACTAGAATATATTTGTAGTATCCGAGCGGAACACTCAGGAGCCACGCTCTCTCATAAGAAATGACTCCGATCGTATTTATTTGCGCCGCAGGTGCCGCCTCCCTTTACGCGGCTGGTTCGCTCCAGATCAAACGCTCGCTCACCGCTGGCGCGCCCAAGCGAAGGGCGATTGCCGTCACTAATGTCGCGATGGCGCTCTGGGCGCTACCGCTCTTCTTTATCTCGCGTGGCGATTTCGAGCTCACCGCCTGGCTCACTGCAGTCGGAGCTGGCGTTGCGCTCTTTCTAGGACGTATCCTTGCGGTACAAGCGCTCGATCTGGGTGATCTTTCCATCGTCGGCCCCTTACTGGGGATGAAGACGCTGTTAGTTGCGATCTTCTCTTTTTCTACGGGTCAAGCCGAGCTGACAGGCTGGCTCTGGATCGCATCTATCGCTGCGACAGTTGGCGTCATTCTCATTCAAAGAGGCCCTAAAAGACTTACCAAGCGCCGCCGTGCCGCCGCCTGCTATGCCTCCGGGGCAAGTATACTCTTCGCGCTCTGCGATATTTTGGTGGTCGAAGCCCGCGGACAACTCGGCATCGGGTGGCTCTCGCCTACTCTCTTTCTAACAGTGGCTCTGCTTGTGCCCTTCATGGGCAAGCACCCCAACGCTCCCTCCGAAGCACGTAAACCCATGTACCTCGGCTCGGCCATCATGGGCTTCCAAACTACTCTCGTTATTTTAATCATCGGCCTAACTGGCCAAGCGGTGATAGTTAATATTGTCTACTCCTCGCGCGCATTGTGGACAGTTGTCGTCGACCGCTACTACGGCCGAGGAGAAGGTGTTGCCGCATTTTTCAGGTGGCGGTTAATTGGTGCGGCACTACTCGTCGCAGCAATCGCGATTGTCATTTTCCAGCGTTAAGACCACCGATCACTCGATTCAACTTGCCGGAGAGAAAGCCCTCTTCATCAAAATCGACCTGGGCGAAGCCCAGTTTGCGAATACCCTCCGCGATGACTTCACGATTTTCAGCTAGCTTGGGCTGGAGCTCCTGCGCAACTTCCACTCGAGCGGTATCGCCATAGTGGCGGACACGATTGATCGGAAAGCCTGCTTCTTTGACTAGCCCTTCCGCATCTTCGATCTGGCGAAGTTTCTTCACCGTAATCTCCTCACCATAGGGCACCCGCGAAGAAAGGCAGGGGCTTGCTGGCTTATCCCAACATTGCAGTTTGAAATAGGCGGCTAGTGCACGGACACCCTCTTTATCGATCCCGCAGTCCGAGAGCGGTGAGCGCACCTCAAACTCGGCCGCGGCTTTCAAGCCTGGGCGATAGTCACCGAGATCGTCTCTGTTTGTACCATTGAGCACCCACCATCCAGTGTAGTCTTTCCTCAAGTCCGCCAGCTCGTCGTAGAGAGTGTGTTTACAAAAGTAACAACGGTTCGTCGGATTATTAAAATAACTGGGGTTTTCCATCTCTTTGGTCGTGATCACACGAATGGATAAATCGTTGGCACGAGCAAAGTCTTTGGCCTCGTCGAGGTCGGAAAGCTTCAGGCTCGGCGAGGCCGAGATCACGGCCAGCGTTTGCGCGCGACCTAGAAAATACTTCGACAAAAAAGCGAGCAGAGAACTATCCACTCCTCCAGAAAAGGCCACGAGCGCACCTGGACATTCTCTAAACCAGTCGCGTAGTTTCTTTAAGTCACTCATTTCGCGAAAGCTTGCCTCCAATTTCACAACTGTCAACTTGGACTAGCTCGCTTCACCGATATCAAAGCTACCAACTCTTCACCGAATATGCCGACACTCGTCTACAACTGCCCTTCCGGAATCAGCGGCGACATGAACCTCGGAGCCATGGTCGCCCTCGGCGTTGACCCAAAGGCGCTTGAAGCAGAACTGCGTAAGCTGCCCTACGAGGCTTGGCATCTTCACTTCGAGCCCGACACACGCGGTGGGATTAGCGGAATCCGTTGCAGCGTGCATGCACATGATCACGATGATAAACACTCCTCCCACGGACATGGGCATCATCACCGCACTTTTACTGACATCCAGAAAACGGTTAAAGGCAGTGAACTCTCCGACCGCGTAAAGACTGATGCTATTGCCTGCTTCCACGCGCTCGCCGTGGCAGAGGGCGCGGTGCATGGCATCGCTCCAGAGGAAGTCCACTTTCACGAAGTCGGCGCGATCGACTCCATCATCGATATGATCGGTGCCGCCATCTGCTGGGAGCTACTTGATGTCGACCGGATCGTCTGTCAAAATCTTGAAGTCGGCGGAGGCACCGTTCAGTGTGCCCACGGTCGCATACCCATACCCGCGCCCGCCACCACACGTCTGCTCACAGGCAAACCCTACTCTGCTGGAGCGACGGATAAGGAAACCACCACGCCGACTGGTGCCGCCCTTCTCGTAGGGCGCGGAGCTGAGTTTGGCGCAAGCACAAGAGGTCAGCAAATCGCCACTGCCATCGGCGTCGGCCAGCGCGACGACCCGAAACTACCCAACGTGCTCTACGCCACACTGATCGACGAGTCCGTAGTCTGCGCACCGACTTCAGACAGGGTCTACGAGCTAGCCGTGAACCTTGACGATATGACTGGCGAAGCGATCGGCTACCTCTGCGAACAGATACGCGAAGCAGGCGCACTTGATGTATGGCAGGTCGCGGCTGCATTCAAAAAAGGTCGCCCTGGTACGATCGTGCATTGCCTCTGCCAAGCCACAGATCTCAAGCGCATCGAAGCCACTATTTTCAAACACAGCCTCAGCATCGGCATCCGTCGCCAGCTATGGGAGCGTACGAAACTAGAGCGCGAAAACGTCACCCTCGAAACAGAGTTTGGCACAGTCCGCGCAAAAGTATCCACCCTTCCCGACGGCTCTGTATATCGAAAGTTTGAATACGAGGACTGCGCACGCATCGCACGTAAAACGAGTAAGTCGCTCGACGAAGTCACCGCCCTTTTAGATCACTCGCATTGATAAGATGAATACTCGAAAAATCCTTGAAGCCCTGCAAAAGGGGGAGATCAAACTTAGCGACGCAGAAGCCCAACTAAAGGGCTTTGAAGACCTCGGGCACAGCCGCGTCGACCTAGAGCGAGAGGAACGCAACGGTATTCCCGAGGTGATCTACGGAGGAGGTAAAACGCCCGAGCAGATTATAGACATCATAGTCAGTATGAAGGCGCGCGGTCAGAATATACTCGCAACCCGTATCATACCTGAAGTCGCCGTCGAGATTATCCAAACTTACCCCGCTGCGATTTACCATGAACTCGCTCGCTTAGTCGAGCTACGCACTTTTAAGCCCGTGCAAACCACCGAGAAAATAGCCATCGTATGCGCCGGCACCTCTGACTTATCCGTCGCCGAGGAAGCCCGTCTGACGGCAGAGTTTTACGGCAACACGACCGAGCGCGTCTACGACTGCGGCGTCGCTGGCCTCCACCGCTTGCTGGCAAGCCTAGATACGATTCGAAGCTGCCGTGTAGTCGTCGTGGTGGCAGGCATGGAAGGGGCTCTACCGAGCGTGGTCGGCGGCCTTGTCAAAGCACCCATTATCGCAGTGCCCACAAGTGTCGGCTACGGTGCCAACTTCGACGGACTTTCTGCTTTGCTCACAATGCTCAACAGCTGCGCGAGCGGTGTCAGCGTGGTCAATATAGACAACGGCTTCGGAGCAGGCTTCCTGGCCAGTCGGATTAACCAGCTTTAAGCCTGATGCTGGCTGCGGCGTGAGCAGCAACCGTCTTCGTAGAGTTCTCCACCATGCATCATGGCGGAGTAGTCTGGAGAATCCGGGGTATCGTTGACCGCGAACTGTGCACGATCACCCGAAGACATCGGCCTCGCAACGCAGGCAGCCACCGCCTGATTCACATAATCCATCTTGTCAATCCCCACAACATGCGTGCAGACTTGATCGTAACTTAAGGCATAGCGTAGTACTTCCTCAACACTGGTTTGCCCATGCAAGTGGGTGCGACGACTCCCCCCGAAACCCTTCATTCCAAGCACTGCAATGTTATGCTTCTTACAAAGAGGCATCGTGTCCTCCTCAAAAGCCCGCGACTTCAAAGCCCCGACAACAGAGACGGGCATGAGAGTCGCATCCCACTCATAACCACCTTCAATCATGTCCCGGTGTATCTTTGGTTCCGTGTGCCCAGTGAAGCCACCATAACGGATCTTACCTTGCTTTTTCGCTAGCTCGATCGCCGCGATCGCACCGTCAGATTTGTAAGCATCCTGCGCATCATCACCAACAACGTTGTGCATCATCCAAAGATCCAGATAGTCAGTCTTCAGTCGGCGGAGCGAATCCTCAAGATGCTTCATCGCACCTTCCAGGGTGGGATCCCCATCACCTCTAAAGTTGGAAAATTTAGTCATCAGGAAAACATTCTCCCGTTTCCCCTTTAAGGCATTGCCCATATACTCTTCCGCAACACCCTTGTGGTATCCCCATGCATTCTCGAAGAAATTGACGCCGAGATCATAAGCACGGTGGACGACCTCGTTGGCCTCCTTCTGCGATCCAGTGTAATAAAGCGTGTGCCCGCCAATACCCACCACTGTCAACATATCGTCGTGGCGGCCAAATTTCCGCTTAGGAATCTTCGTTGCCTCGGCCGCCTTGGCGATCGCGGCCGGCGAACCGGCAAGTGCGGCTGACCCAATTGTGGTTTTCAGAAAATTGCGACGTGTTAATTTCATACGCCTTGTATACTGAATCTGATGAATCCGTCAATACCACTAAATAATTATCTGCATGCAGATTGACCTATAGTTCGGAAGTTAAAAATTTATCCTATATTATTTTATATAAAATTTTTACTACAAACCCTTCGAGATCAGGTCAAACATCCATCAAAATTTCATAGATCAATTACGTGGTCGCAGTGGTCACAGCACGGACAAGCGCCTCTTGAGAATCGCCTCGGCCACGTGCTTGCCTGAAATCACCGCGCCTTCAATTGATGCACTGGTGGCGTGGTCGCCGCACACGTAGATCCCATTTTGCTGGATAAACCCTAATTTGTCTTTTTGTGCGCTGGGCGCTTGCTCGGGTAATGCCTTAGGAATTATATCCGTGCGAAGATGGCTCCATTCTCCCACGCACTCACCGAACCATCCCATTAACTCCTGCTGCACTTTTCCAGGGAGGCTTTCCTCTGGGTGTAGCCCTAAAACGGATACAGAAATAAGCGCTCGCTCATCAGGCGAATAATCTGGTGAGGCGTCGGTCAAAGCGCAAACGTTATTAACGACTCCCTCCCCGCTTCCATTGAGACAAATGATCGACTCTTTGATGGGTGAAGATGGCGCGCAGAAATAGAGATTTGTGACCGAGCGCCAATCTGGCATACTATCTTTAAGCTCAGGAAGAAGCGAACCCACACCAGCGGCATTGGTCGCCAGCACAACGGCTCGCCCGTGTATTTGCTCCCCGCTTGAAAGGGTCACTGAGCGGGAATCTAGACTGACCACTTTTTGATTCAATGTAATCGAATCAAGTGGCAGCCTCGCCGCAAGTTGCTTGGGAATCTCACCCATGCCTTTTGCAGGCAGCGTGGCGCTACCTTGGCCAAACATCTTGAAAGTAAACTCAAACATACGGCTGGAAGTCCGCAGTTCACTCTCCAGAAAAATGCCGCCGTAGAAGGAACGAAAGAAGGTATCGATCACCGCTTCAGAAAATCCGCGTCCTCTAAGATAGGACTCAGTCGTGCGATCTTCACGGTTCGCGATTTGTTCAAGCGTACTGCCCAGTATCTGCGTCCGCATCAGCCCGACGCGTAGTTTATCAATAAACCCACCAATGGGGGCGGTCACACTCGCCCAAGCGCTAGTTGGACGGCGAAACACATCCATCAAGCGCTCCAGTCGCTTACCATCGAAAACTAGGGCACCTGGCTCGAATGCTCGTAAATCAAGCGCCTTCAAGTCCAACAATGCACCGGTCTCAGGATAAGCATCGAGATAGACTTGAAAGCCACGATCCAGAAGGAAGCCATCGACCACATCCGTGCGCACGCGGCCGCCGACGCCGTCGCTACTATCGATCAAACGTAGGTTTAAACCAGCCGCTTGCAGATGCACGGCGCAGGATAAACCCGCCATGCCAGCACCCACTATGATAACTGGTGCCTCACATGAAGACGCACGCGACATCATTGATCTAAAAAATCTTTAGTGAAACTAGTGTTGGCATATTGTAGATCGTAGCAATTAATGTGGGAAGTTCAACACGGGTAGAATTATAAATCTAGTCTCATTTTAATCAAGATCTCCATCTATCATGGTACACTGCTTTTACTCCACTCGCCTCAGGTTACTTTGGTATGGCTACTTGGCTATGATAACTTCGGTTCTAGCAGCGCAAACATCTGAGATTATTGCTGACCCATCAACCGGGCTCTATCAATATCCTGATTGCGAATATATCGAAAGTAAATGGAATGATGGCGACAGCTTTTTCGTTCGTCTAAAAAATGGGCAAACCATCACGGCACGACTCTACGAGGTCGATACAATCGAAACGCATATTAATAATACCACCGGTGCTAGGCGACTACGCGCGCAAAGACGCTATTTTGGCATCTCTGCTTACGGCGCAAAGCCCGAGGAATCAATTCAAAAGGCCATCGAATTGGGAGAACAAGCCACATTATTTACCCAGAATGCACTCGCTGGCAAACCCTTCACTATCTACACCTCGCATGCCGACGCGCGTGGCGGGGCGAATAACAAGCGTATTTACTCCTTTATTGAAACCAGCGAAGGCAAAAGCCTTGCGGGTGAACTCGTACGCAACGGCCTTGCTAGAGCTTATGGTGTCTACCGGCAATCGCCTACAGGTCTCCATCAAGATGAGGTCCGCGAACGCTTCAAAGACATGGAACTTCGCGCAGCTGGTTCGAGGCGAGGCATTTGGGCCTTCACAGATTGGGAGGCCCTGCCTGATGAACGCTTAGTCGAGCGGCTCGAGAAGATTGAACTCTCCTCTGCAGTCCAACAAAGTAAGCGCCCTCCTGCTGATGGATCAATCAACCCCAATACGGCTAACAAAGAGCAGCTTGAAATGATTCCTGGTATTGGGCCATCGACGGCACAAAAGATAATCGATGCCCGCACGGGTCAGGCCTTCGATATACCAAATGACCTGCTTAGTATCTCTGGGATCGGTCAGCGCACCTTGGAGAAAATGCAGCCCTATCTAGTTTTCGAATAAGCTAATTCTCAGAAAGCTCAGGCCTCACGATATAATGCTCTCATCCCTTAGAAACAGACCCGTTTGGGACGATGCGAGACCTCTAGACTTGGAAGAAGCAACTTCATTTTCAGGGAACACCGCCGGTTACTTTTAAGCGTCTGGTGCCGCACCTGCGATAGCAAGGCGTAGCTCGACCTCTTCGGCTACCTTGTCCGAATTTTGCCCAGGCTTGATGCCGTAATCGCTACGATTGATGGTGAAGGTCGAACGCAGCACGAGGAGGTCACCCTCCATTGCTCCGTTTGAGCGTTTACCTAGCATGCGGGGCAAATACGTAAATGTGACGGGGACGGTTAGTTCTTTAGCCACGCCCTTGAGGGTAAAGTCGCCTGTGAGCTGTGCCTTGAAACCATCTTTAAGCTCCTCAACCTTCGAGACCGACTTTGCCACGAAACTAATCTCTGGGTAACTCGCCGCATCAAGCCATCCTTTGCCGAGCATATGCTCTTGCAGCTTATTGTTAGTTGCGGTGAGGGAGGCAGTCTCGATCGTAATGGTGCCGGAGACAGCTTCAGGGTTCGTAGAGTCAAAAGTCACGATGCCGCTAACGCCCTTTGCATTACCGCTGATGGATTCGAGAGGCGCATCCAGGAGAAAGGAGACATTATTGACCCCCTTAGGGTCTTCGAAGTCGTAGGATTTGACCTCGGCTTGAAGTGAGAGCGAACAAATGCAGAGGCTTGCGCTTGCGAGAAGAAGAGTTTTTACGGTTTGCATAGTATTATAGTAGCTTTTGGTGGGAGGGTGAAAAAGTTACTTCGCCTTTTGCCTGAAAACGAAACTAAGGCCGAAGCTGGTGACGCCGAGTCCGTAGGCCAGCGCGAGATATTCGACTCCCAGAACGAAGCGTTCCTCGTAGTCGACGTATTCGATTTGGGTGATTGGGTCAACTTGCGGGATCTCGACTCGATCCTTCGAAAAGCCAACATGGCCGCCTGTGAATATCCAAAATACGGTTGGTGCCAAGATCAAAACGAGCGCCAAAATTCTAAGAATTAAGCTAAAAGGGCTGCTTCTGATTCGTTGTGGATCCGACATGATAGATTTATAAAAAAATAAGCTAAGACCTAAGACAGGCACCGAATAAAGACTAACGGAGCTTGACTAGCAAATCTTTGCTTTCGACTTGGTCGCCTGCTTGGACTTCGACTTGATCGATGATACCGTCGGTTAGAGCATAGACGGTGGTCTGCATCTTCATGGCTTCGAGTATAATGAGTTTTTCGCCCTTCATTACCTTGTGCCCGACGGTCGCGGTAACAGCGCTAACCATTGCGGGGATGGGGGCACCGATTTGCATCTTGTCGGCGGAGTCAGCTTTTGTCCGGCGCTTGACCTCACTCTTGATCGATTTGTCGGTGATTACGCACTCGCGGGCGCGACCGTTGAGTTCGAAGGTGAGTGTGCGCAGGCCTTCCTTATCGGGCTCACTCACGTAGATCAATTTAATGATCAAGATTTTACCCTCTTGAATCTCGACGGAGATTTCTTCGCCCGGCTTGAGGCCGTAGAAAAATGCAGGAGTCGGCAAAACGCGGGCGTGCCCATACTCGTTGACGTATTTGACGAGGTCTTTAAAAACCTGCGGATACATAAGGTATGCATATAAATCGTCGTCGCTACATTCGGCTCGCTTAGTGATGGCCTTGACCTCTTCACGCGTGGCTTCGAGGTCGACCTTTTCAGCGCGTGCCCCAGGCCGTCCTTTGTAGGGCTTACGATCGCCGAGGACGACTTTTTGCACGTCTTTTGGCCAGCCGCCTTTGGGTTGACCTAGGCCGCCTGAGAGCATGTCGACGACAGACTCGGGGAAGGCGGTTCCAGGTTCAAGGTTGACCATATCTTTAGGTTCGACGCCCTTGGTCAGCAAAAAGATGGCAAGGTCGCCCACCACCTTGGAGGACGGGGTGACTTTGACAATGTCACCGAGCAAGTCGTTGACTTCGCGATAATAGCGGACGACTTCTGGCCAGCGGGCGCCGAGGCCAAGAGCACGGGCTTGCTCTCGAAGGTTGGTGTATTGGCCACCAGGCATTTCGTGGTGATAAACCTCGGCCGAACCGAACTTAGGGCTGGTGTCAAAGGGCTCGTAGTATTGGCGGATCGCCTCCCAATAAATAGAAAGGTCATCGAAGAATTTTTGGTCGAGCTTAGTATCGCGCTTGTCGCCGCGCATGGCGTGAATAATTGAATTTAGGTTAGGCTGTGCAGTGAGTCCAGAGAGCGATGAGATGGATAGATCCACCGCGTCGACGCCTGCTTCGGCGGCTTTGATAATTGAAGCACCCGCAATGCCACTAGAGTCGTGCGTATGAAAGTGAACTGGGATAGCGATCTCCTTACGAAGAGCTTTGATCAACTTATATGCGGCGTTCGGGTGGCAGAGTCCCGACATGTCCTTGAGGGCAAGAATGTGTGCTCCCATTATTTCCAGCTCCTTCGCCATCTCAACATAATATTTGAGCGTATATTTATCGCGATTGGAGCTAAGGATGTCGCCCGTGTAACAAATAGTGGCTTCGCAGACAGAGTTTGTATGCTTACGAATCGAATCCATGGCGACCTTAAGATTCGGCAAATAGTTAAGTGAGTCGAAGACCCGAAAGATATCCATCCCACTCTCGGCGGAGTGCTTAATGAAGCCGCGAATCACATTGTCAGGATAGTTGGAATAGCCCACGCCGTTGGCGCCGCGAAGGAGCATCTGAAAGCATATATTGGGGATGCGTTCACGCAGGCGACGAAGACGCTTGAATGGATTCTCATGGAGAAAACGCATAGAGGTGTCGAAAGTGGCACCACCCCAGCACTCTAGGCTAAAAAGTTTATCGCCGTGTTGGGCAATGGCGTCGGCCACTTCGAGTTGGTCGACGCTACGCATACGAGCAGCCAGCAAGGACTGATGCGCATCACGCATTGTGGTGTCGGTGATAAGGAGGCGTTTTTGCTGACGCATCCATTCAGCAAATTTTTCGGGGCCGTGCTTAGTCAGGTAGTCCTTAGTACCTGCAGGCTTTTTGGCCTTGGGATCGAAATCGGGAGAGATCACGGGCAAGTCCATCACAGGCACGGGGCGACCTTTGACTTGTTCGTTGCCATTGACGATGGTCTCACCTAGGAGTTTAAGTAATTTCGTGGCGCGGTCCCGGCGGCGCTTGAAATTAAACAGCGCAGGGGTGGTATCGATCAGCGTGGTGATAGCTTGACCCGACGAAAAGGTGTCGTGGTGGATGACATTTTCGATAAAAGGGATATTGGTTTTGACCCCTCTGATACGGAACTCGCGCAGAGCGCGATCCATACGCTGGATGGCGAGATCGAAGCTTCGTGCGGAGGCAGTCAACTTGACGAGGAGAGAGTCATAAAACGGAGTAATAACGGACCCGGTATCACCCATCGCACCATCTAGTCGAATCCCGAAGCCAGCGGCACTTCGGTAGTTGACTATCTTACCATAATCGGGCGCAAAGTTCTTCTCGGGATCCTCCGTTGTTATGCGGGCTTGTATCGCGTAGCCGTTGCGAGGGACCTCTTCCTGCGGGGGAATGCCAATCTCATCACTAAAAAGGCTGTGTCCTTGCGCGATGAGGCATTGAGTGCGGACGATATCGATCCCAGTAATCACTTCAGTCACGGTATGCTCGACCTGAATGCGGGGGTTCATCTCGATGAAAAACCATTCGTGGGTGTCGAGATCTAGGAGGAACTCGACGGTGCCAGCATTATAATAGCCGATCGACTTAGCGATTTTAACAGCAGCCTCACAGAGGTCACGCCGCACTTCGTCGGGCAGGCCGACAGAGGGAGCAATCTCGATGACTTTTTGGTGGCGGCGCTGAACGGAGCAGTCGCGTTCATGGAGGTGGACGACGTTGCCCTGCTTATCGCCAATAATTTGAACCTCAATGTGTTTGGCCCGACCTATATAGCGCTCGAGGAAGACGGCGTCGTTGCCGAAAGCACGGCCGGCTTCGCCTTGGGCTTCGTCAAGAAGTGAAATTAAGTCTTTTGGATCTTTGACCACCCGCATGCCGCGACCACCTCCACCAAAGGCAGCCTTAATAATGAGCGGAAACCCGATTTTCTTGGCCATCCTGACCGCTTCTCTGCGGTCGCTAATCGGATCTTGGGTGCCGGGAAGCGTGGGGACCTTGGCCTTTTCGGCAATTTTGCGAGCTTCGATCTTATCGCCCATTCGGCCGAGTAGATCCGCGCTAGGGCCAACGAATTTAAGACCATTTTCTTCACAGGCTCGGGCAAAATCAGCGTTTTCCGAGAGGAAGCCGTATCCAGGATGGATGAGGTCGACGCCTTTTGCCTTGGCGAGATCGATGATGCTGGGGATGTCGAGATAAGCGGCGACAGGTCCATGCCCTTTACCGACGAGGTAGGCTTCATCCGCCTTAAAACGGTGGACACCGAAGCGGTCTTCATTGGCATAAACCGCAACAGTGCGGTAACCGAGCTCGGTGGCCGAGCGGAAGATGCGAACAGCGATTTCGCTGCGATTGGCGGCTAGAAGCTTCATAGTTGATTAAATAAAACTGACTCAGGCATTAAAAATTGAGAGAAAATAGTGCGCCCTGCCTTGTCAACAGGAGCCCGTTCATCTAAGTAGAGAGAAGATCTTTTTTCAGGCCGCTCACAACCTTCCCATTCCCCGATAACAGTATGGCAAGGGGTCGAGTCGCGGGAAAATAGGAACAGATGATCATTATGATCACGGTAATCGGCACACAAAGAAACATGCCGGGGATGCCCCATACGGAGCCCCATAACCCGAGGGAAAGCAAAATAACGATCGGGCTGAGGTTGAGTCGATTACCCATCAGCCTTGGCTCGATTAGGCTACCGATGCAAAACTGCACAGCGGTGAGCACGGAGATTGTCACGACGAAGGGGCCTAGCGTAGGGAACTGTATAAGCGTTAGCAGCGAGGGAAACAGAGTAGCGATGATCGAACCAATGGTGGGAATGAAGTTGAGCAAGAAGATCAAAACCGCCCAGAAGCTCGCGAAATCGACACCAACGAGTTTAAGCACCACGTAACTGATCAATCCAGTCGCTGCACTCGTTAACACCTTAATCCCAACGTAGGAACGAATATCTGAGCGCATCTTATCAATGAGCTCAAAAGTGTCTTCTTGGCGTTTCGGGTCGCGGATGATGGCCTTGATCTTGTCGCCAAAGGTGCGCTGCTCTAAAAGGAGAAAGATCAAGTAAACGGTGATAATACCCATACTGCTAACAAGCGCGCGGACCGTCGCACCGAAGCTCTGCAAGTAGGCGCCAAAATCGAGTTGGTTGAGGAACTCGCGTATATTGGGGACTTCTCCTTCGCGGAAAAAGCTGTAGGCTTTGAAAAAGAGAGTTTCTAGGTTTTGCTGATATTCGGGGGCAACCTTGATCACACTCTGGATATTGACCGTGATGAGCTGAATTAGATAAGAAAGCGACAAGAGTATAATCGCGATTGCGAAGAACATCGCAAGGGGCTTGGGCACGGAGAAACCTTTGTACGCCAGTTTTGCAATCGCATGCGCCAGAATGCTAATCAGATACGCAATCGCCCCTGCAATCACTAGGGGCAAGAGCAAGGTCTGCCCTAGGTAAAGCAGATAGAAAGATAGGAAGACGATGATCATCGACATCGCTGCTCGCTGAATTTTCATAATATCCCCACTGTAATGCTGCGATCGGTTTTGTCGAATATGTTTCGCAAGCCCGCCCTATGAGATTTGTAGGCGAGGACTACCATTGGATGGTCGTAAAAAATTAACCCTGTTGGTTCCACGCCACACAATCGGAATATTGAATCTGCATTCCACCAAAAAGATCGAGCGCACTCCCAATGGTGAGGTCAACTTTACCCTCACTGAGTTGATCCACTGTGGCGAGATCTTCAAAGGAGCGAGCACCGCCCGCATAAGTGACTGGGATCGGACAATGAACCCCAAGAAATTCCACAAGCCGTTCGTCGATTCCTTCACATTTGCCTTCCACATCGGCCGCATGCACCAAAAACTCGGAGCAATAGCTAGACAGCTCCGAAATGGTAGCGGCGTCCACAAAAAGATCAGTCGGATTCTGCCAGCGATTCATCGCAACCACCCACTCATTTCCCTTTCCACGGCAACTCAGGTCAATTACGAGGCGCTCTTTACCAACCTCTGCTACGAGTTGATCCAATCTCTCTGGTAAAAAAAAACCGACTGAGTCAAATAGAAACGAGGTTACGATAACGTGACTCGCTCCCGCAAGCAACCACTCGGCGGCATTTTCAGGATTGATACCACCTCCCACTTGTAATCCGCCTGGATAAGCGGTCAATGCTTGGCGAGCTGCAGCGTCGTTACCCGCACCGAGCTTGATCACATGCCCGCCCTGTAAATTGTCTTTTTGATAGATCTCCGCGTAATAATTTGCGGATCGGTCAGTCTCGTAATTGGTCCTCAGACCCTGCCCGTCATTGCTTAAGCTGCCGCCCACAATCTGTTTCACGCGGCCATTATGCAGGTCGATGCAGGGGCGAAATTTTGTCATGATTTCATGCTAAACGAAATGCGTTTCTCCTGAAAAGCCTAAAGAAGTGTCACGAAAAGGTAAAAATGTATGCAGTCGAGACGTAAGTAAATAAAAAGCTTGAATTCAGAAAGTGATAAAATAGGTTATGAATAGTATTGTTAACTGTAAAAAAATATCTTCATGAAAACTCTAACATCCATCTCAATCTTTTTAGTTCTTATCGCCTTCAGTCCCCTGCAGGGACAGCAGGGACAGGCGTCCAGCGGTTCGGACATCACACTTTCACCTGAAGCGGAGGCCGCCATCGCCAGCGGCGACGAGGAGGCCCTAGCGGAAGAAATTGAAAAGCTTATTGCTGCCGCTGTGGCTGAGATTGCACCTGAGGACATTGAAGCGATTGAAGCGGCTGTCTCTCGAGTAATTGAAGCCGTTGCAGCAGCCGTTGTCCAGAAAGCCGTCGAAAGTGGCGCAAGCGCTGAAGCAATTAATGATGTGGTCCAAGTGGCCGCTGAAGCAACTTTCCGCGCAGCCGCCGAAGCTGGCGTATCCGCCCCGGCATTGGTCGCCGTAGTTGAGCAATTTACCGCAGGTGCGGAAGCGGCTGCTGCCGAAGCGAATATCGCAGTGCAAGTGGACGTTGCGGAAGTATTTGCCGAAGCTGAGGAATCCGTTGTTCAGACCAGCGTAGTCGCCATTTCCATCCCCGCTCCTGAAATCACTCCAGAAGATACAGGGATCATTTTGGTAAGCCCCGAGGATCAAGAACAACAAGAAGAACAAGAATAAAACAACTAATTTGGTATTTTGTAGGCTAATAGCGATTATTAGTCATTTCAAAAGCCTCGGCTCCGCGACTCGAAAGAGTTCGCTGAAGTCCGAGGCTTTTTCTTAGACTCAAGCCATGCATTACCTCGCCATTGTCTCCGTTATATGGGCACTTTCCTTTGGCCTAATCGGTCAGGCACTTAGTGAGGTCGACCCAGTTTTTGCAGCGACTATGCGACTCGGTATCGCAGGTTTAGCCTTCATCCCCTTCCTGCGTTGGTCGAAAATCCCCCACGGCAGTCATTTCAAACTGGTCGGCTGTGGCGCGGTGCAGTTCGGCATCATGTATGCCTGCTACATGACGGCTTTCCAAATCGTCCCTGGGCAATCACACCTAGTCGCCCTTTTTTCCATCCTAACACCGCTCTATGTAGTGTTGATAAACGACCTGCGTAAACGAGAGTTTCACCCAAAATATCTCTATGCCGCTCTGCTTGCCATCGCGGGTGCCGCTACCATCAAGGCAAGAGATGGTTCAATGGATTCGCTTTGGATTGCTTTCGGACTGATGCAGGTCGCCGGGATCGCCTTTGGTTTTGGCCAAGTCTATTACCGTGACTGGAAGCGCGTGCACGCAGAGGTCAAAGACCACCAAATATTTGCCTTACTCTATGCGGGCGGCTTCGGAGTCGCGGCCATCGCATGCGCCTTCCTCACTAATTGGGAGCGCACACAGCTCGACGCAGAGCAGCTCCAAGTGCTCACCTACCTAGGTGTCGTCGCTTCTGGCCTAGGCTTTTTTCTCTGGAATAAAGGAGCAGCACTCTGCCGTGCGGGCACATTGGCTGCGTTCAATAATGCAGTCGTCCCACTCGCGATGGCTTGCTCCCTCTTTATCTTTGGCGAGAGCTCAGAACTTGAAGGTGGCGCAGTCCTCCGGCTGATTCTAGGTAGCGCTTTCATAATCGCTGCCGTCACTTTGTCGGAGAAAACTGCCAAACGCAGCTAGGCCACGTCATACAAGTTAGAGCGTCGTACCATTATTACAGCTTTATTTCAATAATCTAATCGACCAAGAGCGAATGAGGTCAATGGCTAGTTGAACTTTCTACACACTGATCAAATCTCTCTGCGCAGGCGCAAATTTTGTCAGGTTAATCCCTATCACTGCTGACTTATATTCATCCATGGTAGGCACTCGGCCTAGGATAGCAGAAAGGACCACCACGGGAGTCGAAGCAAGTAAAGACTCCCCTTTCTTACGATCAGAATCTTCGACCACCCTGCCCTTGAAAAGGCGCGTCGATGTAGCCATCACAGTATCCCCTCTGGCTGCTTTCTCCTGATTACCCATGCACAGATTACAGCCAGGGCGCTCCAGATACATCATGTTTTCATATTCGGTGCGCGCTGCCCCTTTTGGTGCATCGTCGTCGAATTCGAAATCAGAATACTTCTGGAGCAAGTCCCAATCACCTTCGGCCTTGAGTTCATCAATGATATTGTAGGTAGGCGCTGCCACTACGAGCGGTGCTTGAAATTCAACCTTCCCCTCTTGCGCTTCAAGATTCTTAAGCATCTGAGATACGATTTTTAAATCGCCCTTGTGAACCATACAAGAACCGACAAAACCCAGATCGACCACCTTCTCACCTTCATAATAAGAGAGCTCGCGGATGATGTCATGCGTGTAGCGCTTTGATACATCCTCGTTGTTTACATCTGGGTCCGCGATCATTGGCTCATTGATCTGATTCAGGTCGACAACGAACTGGGCCGAATACTTCGCATTTGCGTCCGGCATGAGTGCGGGCTTCGTGCCTGAACGAATGTCTGCGATACGCTGATTAGCCTGATCGACGAGGCCTTGGAGCACCTGACTCTCGTTATCCATGCCCTTATCGATCATAATTTGGATGCGCCCCTTCGCGATTTCTAGCGACTCGATCAAAGTCTCGTCCTCGCTTATGCAGATAGCGGCTTTGGCCTTCATCTCAGCGGTCCAGTCAGTAAAGGTAAAAGCCTGGTCGGCAGGAAGAGTGCCAATATGCACCTCGATGATGCGCCCCTGGAAAACGTTTTCGCCAAACTGCTTGAGCATCTGAATCTGTGTGGCGTGCACCACATCGCGGAAGTCCATGTGATCCTTTAGGTCGCCCTTGAAAGTCACTTTGACCGATTCAGGAATCGGCATGGACGCCTCGCCGGTGGCCAGCGCGAGTGCAACTGTTCCTGAATCTGCACCAAAAGCGACCCCCTTGGACATGCGGGTATGTGAATCACCACCAATGATAATCGACCATTCATCAACAGCTAAATCGTTAAGTACTTTATGGATCACGTCAGTTAAAGGTGGATAAACTTCTTTTGGATCACGCCCAGTGATCAAACCAAACTTATGCATGAACTTCATTAGCCTAGGAATATTAGCCTGCGCCTTTTTATCCCAAACCGAGGCGGTGTGGCAACCAGACTGATACGCGGCATCCACAATTGGTGAGATGACAGTCGCCGCCATGGACTCCAATTCTTGAGAAGTCATCAGCCCTGTCGTATCTTGTGAGCCGACGATGTTCACATTAACTCGCACATCCGAGCCAGCGTAGAGCATTACGCCCTTGCTTGAACCGACGACGTTTTTATTAAATATTTTTTCGACCGCTGTGAGGCCTTGCCCTTCGTGGCTTACCTCCTTGGCGGGGGCAAAAACCTGCAGCACATCCACACCGAGTGTTTTGGCAGCAAAGGTCTGTAGTTTTTTACCAAATACAATCGCATATGAGCCACCCGCTTTCATAAACTCTACTTTCTGAGGAGTTAAGGAGGCCGCTATGTCGACCAGTTCTTCGTCTCCATTGCAGAGCTTCTTAGTCTTTGTATTGATCGTCAGTACGGTGCCTGTCGCGACGGAGTAGACCTCTACCAAGATGGGGTCTCCGTTATCGTTCAAGACTGGCAGGCCATCAGCATCCAGTTGCTTGCGCCAGTTCTTTAGGTCGATTCCGATGCCTCCAGTCACGTCGACCGTCGTCAGAAAAATTGGGGAAATGCCATTAGTGCCCGCTACAATAGGGGCGATATTAACAAATGGAATGTAAGGACTAGCTGGTTTGCCAGTCCACAAGGCAACATTATTCACACCCGACATTCTGGAGGATCCCACGCCCATCGTTCCCTTCTCCGCAATAAGCATTACACGCTTATCTGGGTGCTGCTTTTGCAAGGCTTGAATCTCGGTTTGCGCCTCTTCTGAAATCAAGCACTTGCCATGTAACTCACGGTCCGAGCGTGAGTGGGCTTGATTACCAGGGGAAAGCAGGTCTGTTGAAATATCCCCTTCGCCTGCAATGTAGGTAACGACTTCAATCGTTTCCTCGATGTCGGGGATCTTGGTAAAAAACTCCGCGCCCGCATAGCTCTCGAGGATACCCTTAGCCATCGCGCTACCTGACTCGTAAGCAAGCTTGAGCCTCTCCATATCAGCCTCGTACAAGAACACTTGAGTTTTGAGGACTTCAGCCGCTTGGCCAGCAATCGCTTCATCATCGCCGAGCGCTAAGTCTAGAAGCACGACGATCGATGTGCCCCCTTTCATGTGCATAAGCAACTCAAAGGCAAAATCTGGCGGGATTTCGTCGACTGTCGATTCGCCAAGGATGATCGCCTTTAAAAAGTGCGCTTTAACCCCTGCAGCGCTAGTCGTGCCCGGCAAGACATTGTAGATGAAAAAGTCCAGAGATGCTTTTCGATGTTCGTTGTTGAGATCCTTGATCTGGTCGATAATCACGCCGAGTAACTCACCATCGTCGATCGGCTTCGGGCTCAAGCCCTGCCCCTTACGTTCTTCGATCTCTTTGATGTATGTTTGGTATAAATTTAAATCTTCAGCCATTCCACAAGGCTCTGGCGAAGCCCGTGTATTTCAAGCAGAATTTAAGAATTATTGCAGACTGCTGTATTTGAAAGATTGATTCTTTGTCACTGGCAGTTAACTTTAAAGTTTAGTTCTTTAAGATTTCTTTTTTCCAACTCCCTCGCACTTTTTCTACCACGCTCTCTATGAGTGACCCAGCACAGCCCACATTTCTCGTCAGCGCTTACTCCGATCCCGTTGTGGTTCAGGTCAACGGCAAGGCCAACTATCTTAACTGTAACGCCTTCAGTGAATTTATCGAAAAAGTCATCGCCGAGGGTAGTCGCAAGCTATTCATCGATTTTGAAGACTGCAAAGGGATGGATAGCACCTTTCTAGGTATTCTTGCTGGCACCGCGATCCAACTGCGCAAGCTCACTCCTGCGGGCGAACTGATTGTCGGAAACCTTAGTGAGCGTAACTACGAACTGATCTGCAATCTTGGTCTACAGAACCTGCTCACCATCTCTAAAGATCAAGCTGCCGCCAGCAACACCTTCGACGCACTTAAAAATCAAGATGTGTCTGACGCTAAGAATATACTCAAAGCTCACGAGAACTTGACCGCTGCCGACCAAGAAAACGTGGGTAAATTTCAGGACGTCATTGCCTTTCTACGCAATCAAGTCGAAAAGCAGGAAAAGCACTTGTAATGGAGGGTCTTGCTCCTGCGTGACCGCTTCTGGATGTGGATGTGCGGAGTGCGTCCCTGAGTTTACCTAGCTATCTTAACTGGCTTGAGCTTCCAAATATGCTTGGCATACTCACTGATCGTACGGTCTGAAGAGAACTTGCCCACGCAGGCAGTGTTCATGATGGCCATCTTCGCCCAGCGTTTTTTGTCGCTGAAGGCTTTATCCACAGCTTCCTGTGCGCGCACGTAGTCGGCATAGTCGGCGAGGCAGAGAAAGGGGTCACCCCCCTCGAGCCAACTGCTACAAAGCGGCGCAAAGGCATCTTGCTTGCCAGGTGCGAAATAGTCCGATCGCAACCAATCGATCACTGCTTTGAGCTCCCAGTTACTATTGTAATAGTCGTAGGGGTTGTAGCCCTTCTCATGCATAGTTTCGACCTGCTCGACGGTGTTGCCGAAGATGAAGATGTTGTCTTCGCCGACCTCTTCGCCAATCTCCACGTTCGCGCCATCTAGCGTGCCGATAGTGAGTGCGCCGTTGAGTGCGAGCTTCATGTTGCCCGTACCCGAAGCTTCCTTACCAGCGGTTGAAATCTGCTCGGAGAGGTCGGCGGCGGGAATCATCTTCTCCGCCATCGTGATGCGATAGTTCTGAGGGAAGACGATCTTGATCTTGCCGTTGATACGGGGATCATTGTTTACTTTTTCGCCGACTTTGTTGATTGCACGGATAATGTTTTTAGCGAGTGCGTAGCCCGGAGCTGCCTTGGCGCCAAAGATAAAAACACGAGGATTCATCTCGTAGTCTGGATCGTTAAGCAGCCGGCGATAGAGTGTCAGGATATGCAGCAAATTGAGGTGCTGACGCTTATACTCATGTAGGCGCTTGATTTGCACATCGAAGAGCGCGTCAGGGCTGATCACGGTGCCAGAATCTTCTAGCACGAAATCAGCAAAAGCTTGCTTGTTCGCGAATTTGATGTCCATGAAGCGCTTTTGGAATTTGGCATCGTCGGCAAACTTGGCTATAGTCTGAAGCTTATCTAGATCCTTCGGCCAATCCTCGCCAACCTTCTCTGTAACCAATTCGCTAAGGCCAGGATTACAAGCAAGCAACCAACGACGTGGCGTGATTCCATTGGTCATGTTGATCAACTTATTTGGATACAAGTCATGGAAGGTTGAGAAGAGATTCTTCTTCAATAAATCGGTGTGTAGTGCGGCGACCCCATTAACCTTGGTCGAACCAACGACTGAAAGGTAGGCCATGCGCACCATTTTCGGATGGCCTTCTTCGATGATAGAAAGCTCTGACTTCTTGGCATCGTCGCCAGGCCACTTAGCTTCTACCTCGTCTTGAAGGAAGCGTGCGTTGATCTCGTAGATGATTTCAAGATGGCGGGGCAGTACTTTCTCAAAGAGAGGCACGCTCCACTTCTCAAGAGCCTCGGGAAGAAGTGTGTGATTCGTATAGTTACAAACACCACGGGTGATCGCCCAAGCAGCATCCCACTCGTGGCCATAATCGTCGATCAGCAGGCGCATCAGCTCAGGTATGGCGATCGCAGGGTGCGTATCATTGAGCTGCAACGCATTGTATTCGGCAAACTCTGACCATTCGCTATGGTTGGCATGAAAGCGGCGGATGATGTCCTTAAGCGAGCAAGTAACGAAGAAGTATTGCTGAATGAGACGAAGCTCCTTACCGTTTTCGGTAGAGTCATTCGGGTAAAGCACTTTAGAGATGGTCTCACCCATCGCCTTTTCACGAACAGCTTCGACGTAGCCACCATCGTTGAAAATATCGAGGTCAAACTCGTGCGTGGACTTCGAGTCCCAGAGGCGTAGGAAGTTGACCGTCTCACCACCATAGCCAACGATACCGATATCGTAAGGCACGCCTTCGATCGTTTTATAGTCGACCCACTTAGGATTGAAGATGCCCTTGCTATCCATTTGATGCTCGACACGCCCAAAGAGCTGAACTTTTTGTGCAAAATTAGGGCGCATAACTTCCCAGGGACAACCTTTTTCCATCCACACATCGGGGTGTTCAATTTGGTGCCCGTCATTAAACTCTTGGCGAAAGAGGCCATACTCATAGTGAATACCATAGCCGATCGCGGGCAGATCTAGCGTGGCTAAGGAATCAAGGAAACAGGCAGCCAGTCGACCTAGGCCACCATTACCGAGTCCCATGTCCGCCTCTTCTTCGGCGATTTGCGTAAAGTCTTGCCCAAGCTCGGTCAGCGCGTCGCGTGTTTGCTCGAAAAGGCCGGCGTTGTGCAAATTATTTACAAGCAGACGACCCATCAAATACTCTAGGCTCAAGTAGTAGGCGCGACGCACCTTTTTCTCGTTGTGCACTGCTTGCGTCTTCATAAAGCGATCCAACAAGCGGTCGCGCACTGCGGAACAGGTAGCCGTCCACCACTCGTCATTGGTCGCACTCTCAGGATGGCGAGCAAGTGTGTAACGCAAATGGTTAAGAATCGAGATCTTCATCGATTCCTTGCTATTATCCACCTCAAAACGAAAAGCTTTTGCTCCAGCGTTTGTTGTGGCAGATTTTTTTGGCTTTTTAGCAGTTGTTGTCATTTGAGTGTGTTAATTAAAATTATCGTAGCTTGGCCATGAGGCACCAAAGAACATGCATTGCTTAGGCTTTTACAAGCAATAGGGAAGTAGAAAGCAAAAAAGCTGCCTTTCCTGTAAAATGGTATCTTTCTTTTCAAAAATAATTTCCACAGATGATAAATTCGACGGTTTAATAGGGGTCTTCTGATCAATACCTCCATGATTGCTTATTGGGCATATCGTATCGAGGTGGCTAACGCCTGAGCTTACTCAGACCAGCCGACTACATTTGCAGTAGCGAATAACGAGAAAGGCATTCGGACTAGGAAGCTTCAACACAAGGGAGCAAGGCGGCATCCTTCATGCCGTGAATGATCTTCTTATCGGCGGGGCAAAGGGTGGCTAAAATACCCTCAAGCTTGGCTTCTTTGTCCGCCTCATCGACAAAATAGTAGGGGCAGAGACGCAGGCGGCCTTCCATTTGATAAAGACTGCCGTCGTCCCTGTAGACGGGGTGGCGCAGCCGCTTCGGCTTTTCGTAGGTCTGTAAAATATGCAGCGAGGTGTCCGCCATCGTGATCGCTTGCTGGATGGCACCCTCCCAGTCAGCACGAGATGAGTCGCTGCCCAGCGTGACACTGCGAGCGCCCCATGCACTTTCGTGAAAACCGCTGATTTTAATAATTAGATTACGCTCTTTCTTACTTGCCTCAATCAATTGCGACCAATCCGTCATCGGCTTACCACCGATCAACGGCGCATCGAGCACGGCATTTGGCGGCAGTTCGACTGGGTCCATGACCCAGGTCTGTGGGATGACTTTGGCCAGTGCTTTGTAGGACTGTTTTGAGAGATTCTCGCGCCAGAAGTCTTCGAGGATGTGGTGATGGAAGAGCGCTAGATTAAGCTTCTCTTCTTGGAAGGGACGCATTGGCGGGGTCAAACTTACTTGCGCCGCTTCACCGGCTTTAAGTAAAAAGTTCGCTATCGAGACATTCGCCAAATCAAAGAGCTCCCAGAAGCGGTAAATAAGATCCACCTTTTGCGGATCTCCATCGATGCCGACACAGATATCCTCGCCTAAGGGCATGACATCGTCTGGATGGAAGACGTGGACGCGCTTGCCGAGTTGTCGAAGTTGAGAGGCCAACCACTCCATCTCAGGGCGGTAAGTTGCCGCTTCATCACTGACGAGAATTGCGATATAGGGCGCCTGCTGGTTCGGCGCTCGCTGTGCTAATACGGTGTAAAATGCATCGACCATATCTTGCGAACCCGATCCGACTAATGAATCGCCATGCACCTCGGAATAGAGACGATTGAGAAATGCCGTCAGGCCAATACCGCCAGGAACGGAATCGATCTCGGTCATGGCAAACCCTTCTTCCGTAAGCAAAAGGTCGGGCCGTATCACCACGGGCATGGCGCCGCGTAGTGCCTTTGCCTTCGCGTGCTGAATAAGTGCCTTAGGCTTACCGCGATCCAGATAGGCCGCGACCCAAGGTGCTTTGAGTGATCGATTGCGGAGCAAGTTCTTTCCCTCAGCTGATCGCAGATAGAGTGTTTCCTGCGCCTTGTGAAATTCGTAGCAAGCCTGCCCGATCTGCTCGATCTGTCTAATCTGCGCACAACTCAAGGGGAAGGCCTCGGGCGAGTAGCGCCAGGTCTTGTTCTCGAACAGGCTCTGATCAGAAAACGCGCGAACAGCCTCTTGGTGGCTAAGGCTTCTTGGATTTGCTAGAGACTCATTCATTAGCAAATTCTCGATCTGCGGCGGCTTTTCTTGAGGTGGGACCTCCCGCACGGAGCCAGGCGTGGACGAAGGGGTCGAGCGCACCATCCATGACGGCCTGAACATTCCCAGTTTCGACGCCAGTGCGTAGGTCTTTAACCATCTGGTAAGGCTGGAAGACGTAGGAGCGAATCTGGTTGCCCCAAGCAATCTCACCCTTTTCGCCATAGAATTTCTCCATCTCACTGCGCTTCTCGTCCTCTAATTTCTCATAGAGGCGTGACTTTAGGGTCTTCATCGCGGTGGCTTTATTTTTGATTTGCGAGCGCTCGTTTTGGCAGGTCACTACGATGCCACTCGATAGGTGCGTGAGGCGCACGGCAGACTCGGTCCGGTTAACGTGTTGGCCACCCTTACCACTAGCTCGATACACGTCAGTGCGGATATCGGCTTCGTCGATCTCAATATCGATGTCGTCTTCAATTTCTGCAATCACATCTACGGAAGAGAACGAAGTATGCCGGCGCGCATTGGAGTCAAACGGGCTGATACGGACGAGGCGATGCACGCCACGCTCTGCTTTGGCGTATCCAAAAGCATTGGCCCCTTCGATCCGTATAGTCGCTGAACTGACACCCGTCTCTTCCCCGGGCTGAATATCTAGGACTTCCGTTTTAAAACCTGCCTGCTCCGCCCAGCGCGTATACATACGTAGCAACATATCTGCCCAATCACAACTCTCAGTGCCTCCCGCTCCGGAGTTAACAGTTAGGAAGGCATTGCAAGAGTCGTGCGGCCCGCTGAGGAAAGATGCCAGTTCTAGCTGGTCTAACTTCGGCTGCAAGCGCCCCAGTGTATCGATGATTTCTTGTTGATAGGACTCACCCTCTGGGTTTTCGCCTATTTCATCGACGAGCTCGAGCATAGCTTTCAAATCGTCCACCTCCCTCCTAAAGTCGCTGGATGGATTAACTATGTTTTTTAGACGATTCGCCTCTGTGATCACCGTTTGCGCAGCCGCTTGGTCGTCCCAAAAGCTAGCCTCAGACATCTGCGTTTCGAGGACCTCGATACGTTCTTTCTTGGCATCTCCGTCAAAGATACCTCCATATATGCCCTGCGCGGCGAGTCATCTCTTCCATTTGCGAACGGACTTCAGGTGTGATCAAATTCATATCCCAGATTGCAACAAAGCCCGCCGAATATTAAAGATAAAAATGAACCTCTCACTTTTCGATTATCACCTGCCCGCCGAACTGATCGCGCAAGAACCGACCGCTGCACGCGATGCCTCCCGCCTTATGGTGGTTGACCGTAAGACGCGCTCGTTCACTCACGCCCAATTTTCGGAGATAGGGCAATACCTACCCGCTCGCCCGCGCTTTTTTCGTAATAACGCCGCCGTGCTGAAGGCGCGTTTATTCGGACAACGCCCCACTGGCGGCAAGGTCGAGTGCCTGCTCCTCCAACCCACCGAGGACGCGCTGACTTGGTGGTGCCTACTCAAGCCAGGCAAGAAAACCTTCAACGCAGGTACCTTCGGCCACCCCGGCGAGTATCAAGCAGAAGTCCTCGGAGTGGGCAGTAACGGCAACTACCGTGTCCGCTTTCACCCTGAGCGCAACGAATCGATCACCGACCTCTCGGAGCGGCTTGGCATCCTACCGCTCCCACCCTACATTGAGCGCACAGACGACGACCCTAGGCGCGACAATGACAACAAGCGATACCAGACCGTCTATGCTGACTTCGATAAACGCATCGCGGTGGCCGCACCGACCGCGGGGCTGCACTTCACAACCGAACTGATCACCGAGCTAGAAAATGGCGGGGCTCACTTTCACGACCTCACCTTGCAAGTCGGCATCGGCACCTTTCACCCCATCCAAGTCGAGAATATTGAAGACCATAATATACATCGTGAATGGTATGAAATTCCAGCCAGCACATTCGCCGAGCTAAAGAAGCCCGAAGCCGGCGCGCGCATCGCCGTCGGCACGACCTCCGTCCGCTCGATCGAAGACGCCATGCGCCGCAGGCAGTTTTCTCCTGAGGTTTGCACCACTCCCTCAGGCTCCGTGCAAGCTGAGGCCGACATCTACATCCACCCACCCAACAAATTTGCCGCCATCGACGGCATGATTACTAACTTCCATCTGCCAAAGTCGACTCTGCTTTGTCTCGTGGCCGCCTTCCTCGCCCCCGGAAGCGAAGAAGGAATTGACTGGCTCAAGCAACTATACGCCGAAGCCATTGATCAAAAATACCGCTTTTACAGCTACGGCGACGCCATGCTCATCCTCTGAAACCCAAATTTTTCAAATGAAAGAACATTTCTGCTATGAGCGAACCTAGGTCAGATCGCGATACCCCGAAGCTTGAAGAAGATTGGGTGCTTTCTACTGGCCTTAAGCATCCCATACCTTGGAGTGCGCCCTTAAGAAGGCTCGACGGCATCCCTCCCAATCTAACCGGCTACCTGATCTAATCAGGCTTCTGAATCTCTAGCATGAAAAAGCACTTTGGCACAATCGATAGCGGTTGCGAACAGCGGTAGGTCAGGATCACCACGTCAGGATCGTCGGGTGAAGTTACTGTCGAAACGTGGACGGCTTCGGAATCGCTAAACGCGAGATTCGGACTTTCTTTCACAATGACTTTGAACTCAGCATCAATCGCCTCTTGGCGCTGCCTGAATTGAACATGAGAGTAGCCATCCGCCCTAAACTGGCGGATCACATCGCTGCTAAATACATCTGGATCCAGATCCAATGTATACTCCGCCCAATCCGGGAATCGGTCTCCGTCTGGATTGGCGTCAGAAGCGAGGATACCGCCCGGACCATTCGTTCCAATCGGAACAAGATCCCACGACAGGTCATAAGTGACACCACGGAATCCCCCATCAACACGAAGGTAAACTGTGTCACCTCCCGCATCAACTCCGTAAAAAAACTGAGTACCCGGCCCAAAACTATCCCTCAGTCTTCCATCGGAGTCATACAGATAAACTGTGTATGGCTCCCCCACCAAAGACGGATCGATGATGACCGATAGATTATCGGAAGGCACGTCAATCCTGAACCAATCCTGATCCAAGGAAACACCTAGGCCCAACTGAGCACTTAGAGGCACTAACTGCTGAGAAGAGAGATCATAGGCCTCGAAGAAGGTATCATTCTCCTCATAAGCGTCTTCAAGTGTATTGATGGACGGTGATGAGGACCACATAAGATTATACGCTGTACCCAGACCGGCACCGGTAACCACAACTGAATACTCTGCTGCCAGATCTTCACTACCAGAGAAAACAACTTGTTCGGTTCCATCGCTAGAGTCCGAAATGTCGATCTGGAAGCCATTACGATAAAGCGCGAGGCTCAGATTCTCGGAGGCCGGCGAATACTCGATGTCAACGGAAACGAGATCGAAACCATCTGGAAGACTGAAAGAATACCAATCGTTGTCATACTGTCGCCCCTCACCGCTGATAAACTCGAGCCAGACGTTCTCCTGACTACTCAAATCGTAAGCCTGAGACAGTGTATTGTTCGCCTCGTAAGCGTCATCCGCAGGTGGAGCTTCAGTACTAAACCACAAGTCGTATTCAATTCCGGCTCCTGCCCCATAAACAAGAACGTAGTATGTTCCGCCCGATGGGCTGAGAAGTTGGTTGATTGTTTCATTATCATCACCAGACACAGATTCTGAGATGCGCACACCGTTTGAGGCGTAGAGTGCAATGTCGATATTTCCTCCCGCATAGTGCGTGAATATCGCTTGAACAGTGAGGCGGTTTTGTCCCGCGGGGACAAAAATCTCATACCAATCGGGGTCGATTTGCACGCCGTTGCCGTCAATACTAGATAGAAAATTTTCATTTAACCCGCTAATATCGTAAGCGCTTTGCAAAATGTTGTTATCCTCATAGCTATCGTCCGGAGAAGGTGGCGGCAGAGCAGCCGGTTCTTCCACCGTAATACGAAGATTATAGGCAGATTGCGTCGCCCCCCTAAATCCATAAACTAGCAAGGTGTAGACCCCCGCATTAAGAGTCCCACCCTGATCGTCAGGCAAAATCACGATCTGCTCATAGTCGCTTACTCCCGCGGACTCCGCAATGCTTGATCCATTGCTGTCAAATAGCTCCATATCAAGGTCGCCTTCTTCATTGATAAAGAACATTTCAATATCCAAAGATCCGCTTCCCTCCGGCACATCGTAGAAGAAGAAATCATCGTCGTTGTTCACACCCGAACCCTCGATCTCCGAGATGAGCACCCCATTGAAACCGGTCAATTCATAGCCCTCAGCAATCGAGTCGTTCTCCTCGTAGACATCCTCCGTGAACTCTTCATAAACCAGATCGTAAGAATTACCTACATCATCGCCGAAGACTCTTACGTAGAAGAGGCTTTCACCGTGAACCTCTATACTTACGAACTCGTCATCTAAGGAGCTTACACCGGCTCCTATAATACCTCCCTCTGAGTTGAACACTTCCAAATCAATATTCCCATCGATATGAGTAAACGTAGCACGAACGATCACCAGAGGCACTTGGGGATCAGGGCGAATTACATACCAATCGTCATCTGACTGGACCCCGAGCCCAAACCCATTACTAAGCGCGACGCCCGACCCTGCGAGAGCGGTGGACGCGCCATCCTGAGTGTCATTCTCCTCGTAGGCATCGTCCGTGTTTACCTGAAAACTTGATTCCCAGAGCAAATCATAACTGTTACCAGTTGCAATATTATCGGCACTACGAACGACGACGTAAAAGGTTTCACCCGATGAATCTGCAGGGATTGTAATCGACTCTTCCCCGGAAGTTCCGAGCGAATCAGAAAGCTTCAGATAAGAAGAACTATAGAGCGCGAGGTCTAAGTTCCCGCTGGATTCAGCGTAGTTTAAGGTTACCGAAACTATGTTGTCACCAGGCGGTGTCGTGAAGAAGAACCAATCGTTGTCCAACTGAGTGCCCAACCCGTCCACCACGGAAAGTGCCACACCGTTGGCGGCAGATAAGTCATAGGCCTCGAATATGGTATCGTTCTCCTCGTAGTTGTCCTCTGGAGTTGGCGGAACAACGGGCGTAAGGTCATAGGACCAGATCAAATCGTATAGAGTATTTGTAATGATTTTCTGTCCGGATTCACCGCTTGCATACACCGTAAGATAATAGACCCCGCCGGAGAGATCTCCCACAAGATAATCGAGCACCTCGACGTCCTCAGTCCCCTCGGCCGAAACCAAGAGGAATCCTCCCTCATCATAGAGGGCCAGATCTAGATTTCCGATTGCATTAGAGAAGCTAGCTGTGGCGCTAATCGTATTAAACCCTGACGGTAGCGTAATCTTGTACCAATCACGGTCTGCCTGCAAAGCCTCGCCAAAAATATTAGTAAGCGCTACACCGTCGTAGGCACTTAAGTCAAAGGTCTCAAAAAAGCTATCGTTCTGCTCATAGCTATCATCGCCATCGACAAGCGAACCAATGCCGGCAACCGCGAACTGATAGTCCTTTGCTTCATCAGTGAAATAGTCGATGCTGATGCTTCCCTCAACTCGACCAAGTGCCTGAGGCGTGAAGGTGACAGTGAAATCGACATTCGAAAGTGGTGGGATTACGCCTGAAGTGAATGGCCCGACAGTGAACAAGGGTGAATTCGAAACAATTGAGTTCAAGGTTATCGGATCAGAACTTAGGTTGCTAATCCGATAGGTTGTTTCAAGGCCTCCTCCCTGTATAGAGATGAACCCAACGAGGGTCCCGTCAATCGTCGATGGTGTAGAGTCTTCGTCTCCAATGAGCCGATTGAATACGGGGGTGTTGCCAAATACCGCCAATGGCCCGAGCGGGAGGGTGCCTGTCAGCTTATATTCTCCCAAACTGCCGTAGTCAGAAAAAGCGGTGTCTGGCGTCCCTCGTGCAGCTCCACTCACAACGATGTAGTATAGGCCGGATGGAAGAGTCAAGTCCAACTCAGCGCCCAGAGAATCCTCCGGGCTGGACTCGTTAATGACCACAAGGTCTGAGTCAAGAAGGGACAGGCTTACCGCAAGGTTTGAGCCGAAGGTATCTGACCCACTCTCAACTCCCCTTTCCGACAATACATCGAGAACTGTAGCCGTAAGGTTCAACTGGCCTCCATCCGAGAGGAAGGAAAACCAATCTTCATCCGTATTGCGCTCGATAATACCATTTTGCTCAACCATTGGGCCCAAATTGGAAACGGCAGTTTCATCAATCGAGATAAGACCCGCCGTTTCAAAATTGCTCGGGTGGTCATCCTCGCGGAAACCGAGCCCGTTATTGCCCGTCACAATAATTTGAAGATCGTCCTGCTGGAGGCTCGCATTCGTGTATTCGCCGATCGACCACTGAGTCACGTTCACATTTTCGAAACCTGTTATTTCAACAGCTCGACTACGAGAACCCATGATTGGCCCCCAACTGGTCTCTCCGTTACCATGGCCACCGTAGTATTCGTCGAGAGGGGCGCCCGAATCTGTGTTTAACCCATCATGTCTCAATCCAACCGTATGCCCGATTTCATGAGAAATTGTATCTGCGCAGCGATATTCTGATGCATTAAAGGTCCAACACACGGTTCCTTCGCCAAACGAGTTCAGGAAAGCGACGCCACCAGCTGTTGGAGCTGCATCTTTCGTCGAAGTGATGACAGTCTGTATTCGCTTCTCCGGATCCGCGCTTTCGAATACGCTAACATCAGTCGTGACATTAATATCAAAGGGCATGAAATCCTCCGCAACACGACGGAAGACCGCTGTCACCCAGGAGGCATCGGTAGCGAGTGGCAGGGGCGCTGCATTAATTGTGATACCTGAATTCCAACGGGGGTCGGTTACCACCTCCCCGTCAAAATCGCAAAAGAGCACAAATTCAGAGTCAGGTTTGCTGTTAAGGATGGGAACAGAACCGTCTTCGGGCGAGGGGTTCGGCGGAGGAGTCCAGTCTATCGTGGATTGAAGGCTACCGATATGCAGTGGATAAGTAGCCCCTTTGGGGGCGCACAGAACATCGCTAACGGACAAACTGGATAGGGTGAAAAACTCGTCTTTCTCGTCTCCTACAATCTCGAATGCATCACTCCGATTATAGAAAAACAGATGCGCCCGGAGCTTGCGTCGATGAGTATAATTGACGACCAACTCGCCCGCGTTCTCGGACAGCTTAACGAGGTATTTCTGGAAGACCCCGTCTAGGACGATTACATCCAGAGTCCCCTTTAGATCAACGTGGCCAAGACGAATTTGTACTGGGTCACCCTTTGAAAGCCTGTGCAACTGATCAATCTGACCCTTTGGAATCGCTGCGTTCCATTCGTGACTACTCGCTGCATCAAGCTCTTTTATCAGAAGCGTAACTCCTTCCGGATTCTCCGGGACAAACCGATTCGAAGAACTTGAACCGATCGCCTGGGGTAGATGCTGGTTTTCGGGGCTAGGCTTAGGATCGCGCGCTACTTGATCAAGCGCCGCTACTTGAACCTCGGGCACAACCTCGCTGGGCTCAAACACGTCGTCATTACTCTGTCTCAAGCCGAGGTAGGCAAGCAACGCTATAAACAAAGCTGCCCCCACTAGCCCCAATCTGAGATTTTTCTTCATGGGTTAACTCGGCGCGTTCTTCGAAAAGCCCGCTCTAAGTGAGCGGGCTTTGGCATAGGAACAAATAAGTCGTAGACTACTCGGCGTTCGCTTCGATCGAACGATTCACACTACCCGATGGAGTCATAATCGTTGGATTTTGGAAGAGTGAGTTGGCATTGACATTGCGATAAGTCTGACGTGCGGGCGAACCGCCAGGACTGACCAGATTCGCAGTAACGAAGATGAGCAAGTTGCGCTTTTGGCGAGTCTCCCCTTCTGAGCGGAAGAGACGACCTAGACCGGGGATGTCGCCTAGAAGTGGAACAGAGTCATTGACCGACTTTACCTCATCACGAGTGAGACCACCCATGACTACAGTAGCGCCGTCGAATATAGTGACTTCTGTCGACATTTCACGGGTTGAAAAGATCGGTTGATAGAAGCCAGCGGGCACCGTGACCACCGTTCCATCTGTGCCAAGCGCAACGCTAGGGCCGCCATATTCCACAAAGCCTTCAAACTCGGTCACACGTGGTTCTAGAATCAGGCTGATCGTATCGTCGTTTTCTACATTTGGAGTGACTGACATTTCAACACCTACATTGCGAGTGACGAAGTCCTGCGGCGTGCCCGCCGTAATCGAGATTGAGGAACCAGCACCGCCACCCAGTCCGCCGCCATTACCACCGGACGAAACCTGAGACTCGATGTCGCCATAGCTTTCGGGGTAGCGTAGCTCCTGAGCAACTGTGATTGAGGCTCGCTTACCAGATAGAACAGTTACTTTGGGAGCACTCATAAGATCCGTGCCTGTCTTTCGCGAAAGTGCTCGAAGAGCGAAATCAACATCAGTACCGTTAATGGTCCAACCCGTTGCAGTGAAAAGACTACTTGCATTTGCTGCGACATCAATTGCGCTATTTAGAGAAGGTGGCGTGTTTGTAAAGGACAATGGATTCGTTTGAAGAGGGGTTTGAATTCGAATCGCTGATGCATCCGTGCCAGTGGAAAAAGTATTATTCAGGTTACGGCCCTGTGTCGAACCCTGACGCTGATTAATGAAGGTCGGATTGCCAAACTGGTTTAGAACCGGAGCGCCGAACTCATCAAGAACGAATTGTCTACCTCCACCTGCCGACCAATCAAAACCTACTTCTTCAAGGTCGTTTTGGCTGACTTCAAGGAACTTCGCTTCAATCTCAACTTGCTTCACTTCATTGTAATTGCGAAGGATAGTACGCATGCGCTCCAAGTTACGGCGTGACTGAGTGACGATCAATTGCTCACCGTCGAAGGCGAGGCTGGCACCGGGGATCTCAAAATTGACACCCGCGCTTTGGAAGAAGGATTGCAGTGCTTCGACTTCGTCATTTTGAGAAGGGCCGGATGAGCCGCCACCGGAAGGAGCCGCAAAAGGATCGACAGGCCCGGAAGAACTGCCGCCGCCATCCCTGAAACCAGTGAGGCGAATCACGGTGGCGCGAGAGATGGGGAAAAATTCGGTAACTGAAGTCGCGCTCCCACCAAGGCTGTCACTTGGTTGAATTGTGACCGCATCGCCACCCACATCGTAAGCGAAGTTCACCTGCTGCGTGACGAACTGGAGGATACGATCCAAATTTAGATTACGCAGGCTGATATTAACCCGCGGGTTGGAATCGTTTGAATTGAATAGGGGTATAATATTCACACCAATACGTTCTGGGTCGTATTCGACCGACAGCTCGGACAGTGTCTCGACCACGCGGGTCAGTTCCATGCCCGAAAAATTAACCTGTGGGATGACGATGGCATTAAGTTTGTCCTTGATCCGCCCGCCTTCATCGACTTCAACAACATTTGAGGCGGAGATATCAAAGACCTTAGGGCGCTCCCATTGCTGATCGACTTCGGTCAGCATTTGCCCGCGTGTCTTGTACAAATTTTGATTATGAATACTGCCTAGGGTTTCTGCGATCTTAGTTTGGAAAAGCTTGGCTTCGGGGTTGTTGGCATCGCGAGCTTCGACTTCTTTGAAGGAAGCGGAAGCGCCATCGTAGTCACCGTTCAAATATTGGGCGCGCCCACGTGTAAGGAGATCGCGGATGATCTTAGCCTGTGCCACATATTCTGGACTGATTGCGTTAATATCGAGCCCATAAGGATCTGAAATTTGCTTGTCGAGCTGTCGCGATAGGCGACTTGCGGCCGCAGAATCTACGCCGGCACCAGCTGATCGGTATTGATCGACCAATGCTTCAGCACCTTTAGCATCACCAGATTTGGCCAGTGCTTTGGCCTCTACAAGCACGATTTCAGCCTTGGCCGCTTCGATTGCTTCGATTGTGCCGGCCGTTGCAATGTTTAGAGTAAGACTGGCACTCGCGGCGTTTAACAAATTGGAGGCATCGCTGTAAGCGCCCAGCTTAGCCAGCTGTCGAGCATCGGCGATGGCATCTTTGGCGGCGGCAATTTTGGCATCCTGATCGGCAGCCGCTTCAGCCACGACTGCATCCGCAGTATTTACACTTGATTGCAGATCCATGGCAACCTCGACAACTTGATTGCTCGCTTGACCGTAAACGACAGGTGCAGTTCGATTGCCGCGGCGGTCGAGATCCCGGTTGATCGAGGCGAGTAGGCGTTGAATATTCTCATCGTTAGGAGCGACCTTGATTAATGCTTCGGCCTTTTCCTTGGCTAGATCCAAATCCCCAGAGTCGCGGGCACGAAGCGTATCTGCCATTAGGCGAATCTTTTCTGACGTGCTTTGCGCCTCAACCAAATGAGGCGTCACAAGAGCTAAGGTTACTAGCGCTCCCACTATAATTAGTGCGGATAGGCGCATGCGAGTTGCGAGGTATTTTTTCATAATTTTAGATGATAAACAATTGTGCGATGAAGTCTGTTAGTAAAATATTAGAAGCTGGGAATTAGAACATATCAAAGATGTTCCCTGCCTTCTCGGGAGCGTTTGTTTCTGGCTTCGTTATTGGGAGAGTTAGAGAAAGATCTCCCTCACGAGCCTTTAAAGTCCGTGTTTCTCCTTCTTCTGTATCAATACCATGTTTGATAACTTTTATTGAAGATTCTTCAAGACTAATTTCCAGTAGAGTGTATTGCCCTATCGGCCCTTCAAACTCAGACGCTGCTTCCGCCAATTCGATATTGAAGCTAGCATCTTCATCAGAACGGATGACGACCGTTAAACCAGAATAGTAGTGGCGCTCTCCGTGGATGAGCACGACCTCTTCTCCTGATCGCTGGTCGAGAATGGTAGCTCTGGCGATTTTTTTTATATTGTTATCTTCGTCGCGAAGGCGTTCGATATCGAAGCTAAGAAGTTTAAACTCTGCATCGGGCTTTTCGTCACCAGGCCGCACGCGAACCTGTTTTTGGGCTTCCTCGTTAAACATAAGAAGGAGTGTCTTGGAAGCGTCTAAGGAGTCTTCTTGCATGTAGCCTTCGACTTGAATGCGGTAGGGCTTGCGCTCGATCTGAGCCAAATAAACGCCGAAGGGGGATGGCGGCTCAGGTGGCTCCCAACCTTCTTCAGAGAACTGACCATTTTCATCAATGAATATTTTGGGCGGCGTGAACACATCATAACGCCACCCAGTCGATTGCTCGGAAGCCTCTGGCCAATTTACCTCCAAAGGGGTCGGAGAGGAAACTATTTTAGGGGTATAAGGGTTGTTATCAATCTGAACATCCGCCGGCAACTTAAGAGAAGACGCGTCACCCGACTTCTGCATGTAAAGAAAACCCCCGCCCGCGAGAACGAGCATGGCGATGACAAGTAAAATTTTATCGTAAATCTTATTCATTCGAAATTAGACGTTGTCTCCCGCAGATTGGGTCGGAAGGACGATCTCGATAAATTCGAGAACGACAGTAAATGTGGAAATATTTTCTGAAATAACGGGCTTCTGTGCTTCCTCGGGAGCTCCCTCTTCCGGATTAGAGCCACCGTCAAAGACCCCGAAAAAAGCATCTAGGTTGTTGTTGGCAGGCACTTTCGTCGTCGTGCGACTGCCTGAGGGGCGCTCGACCTCAATACTACGCACGACAATTGGAAGATCGAATTTAGCAAGATCGTTGAGTAGTCCGCGGAGCGAGTCGGTGTAGCCCGTAAAGGTCAAGCCGAAGGCAAGGGTGTCGATGGCACCAGGCACTTTCGCGGTGATCGCAGGGTTTATAGCAAAGCCTTTTACGCTACCGGTGCCTTCGGCTTCTAGCTCTAAGACCTCACGCTCAACGGAAACAATACTTTCTGGTTCGGCGCCATACAGTTTATCGAGCAAGTAGCTAAGAATTTGGCGTTGCTTATCGAGAACTGGGATTAGGTCTTCATCGTCAAGCATCCTAGCTTCATCGAGGTATTGCTCAAAACCAAATGCAAAATCGTCTGGAACGATGATTTCAACTGGCTCGCCGCCTTTGTCAGTGTGCGTGACCGCTTCACGCTGATACTCAGATATAAACTGCTGGATACTTGCCATGACGCCGATGCCATCGGTCGATGTCGTGATGCGAGCGCCCTGCTCCAAGTCTGCGCGGATTTTCCTGAGCTCTGCTTTCAGCTTGGATACATTTTCGGCGGAAGCTTCCACATTTTCCTGGGTGGGCGCGGGATTGGCAAAGCGCATCTTATCAAGCTCAGATTCAGCTGAAGTGATTCTTTGCTTTCCTTCATCAATTTTGCCAGCCTCCGCAAATACTAGGTAGGCACCCGCGGCAAATGCCAAAATGCAAACGACTAAAATGATCGTAAAAGTGAGATTTTTCTTAATGAAACCCATGGTATCTAGAGCGGTTTTGCGGTATCCACGACCAAGCTAATAGTGAAAGTTAATACGTTGAGCCCGTTACGTAGATCGCTCCAATTGATATTAGGTGGCATGGAAGATGTGATAAATTTAGAATCTTCAAAACTAGACTGCATTCCTTTAATTCGACGGGATATGACCTCTTGATCAATGCCGCCAGTCTCATCTGCAGTTTCTCGGACAAGCATTTGCCCTTCGATGACAACCTCGTAAGACGCCTTGCCCTTATCGGGCATTTCACGTTGGACTTCTAGTGAGTCGAGCCAGACATCTTCGGCCTTCGTCAGGCTAGCTTGTAGTTCTGCAAAGAATTGTATCCAATTAGTCTTCGAGTTGACTAGGCCTTCGACACGGCGGATGGACTCGCTAATTTTTACGGCCTTATCGGTATTATCACGAATTTGCGACTGGCGAGTCTGCAAGGGAGCAATCTGAGCTTGAGTAGCTTGACCTACTTTTTCGTAAGCACTCCCTAACTGCTTATATCCGACGAATACTGGCCAAGGAGCAAGCGCCAAACAGATTGCAGCCACCATGAGATACGGCTTTTTAGAGCCAAACTCCATTTCAAGCTTAACTTCGTCGGGCAGCAAATTAACACCGGCACTGTCCGCAACCATGTGCTGAGCGGCTGCTCCTATAATCTCGCTAATCTCTAGGCTAAGTGAGGCGGGATCTAAGGCAAGCTCAGCGTCAAGGGTGACATTTTGCAGCGGATCAAAAAAATCAACACCAAGCTTTTGCGAAGTAGACAGTTGCTCGGAAAGACCCTCGAGTAATGCCCCGCGTCCACTGAGGAGGATGCGCTTCGGGGCGCCAGCGCCCTTTTGTCGGCGGTAGTTGACAATCGAACGGGTAATCTCCTGCCCCATACGGCGCATAAATGAGTCGGAGCATGTGGTTAATAGCTTTGCCCCAGAATCATCGTCAGAGTAGTCGAGCTCACCGCAGAAAAATTTGTGTTTAATCTGTTCTGCCTTAGCAAAAGGTTTACCGAGGCTGTCCGCAATACTCTGAGTGAGCGAGTTGCCGCCGAGTTGGATGTTGCGGACGAAGAAGCCGTCAGAATTCTTGAAAAGTAAATTCGTGGAGCGTGCACCAATGTTGATGAGCAGCACATCCTCGTCTAAAGTGGGGTATGCAAATTGGATTGCATTGTAGTCGAGCACCGTAGCGGCATTAATCGTGTCGACTGAAAAACCTGCGCGGATAACCTCTGCGCAGAACTCATCGATTGTATTCGACTTACATGCGATGAAGAGCACTTCAGTCTCAACGCCATCATCGCCAAGTACCTGACTATCCCAAACGACTTCATGTAGAGGATAGGGAATATTCTGTTGCGCTTCAAATGCAATAATCTGCGCCCGCTTGCTCTCTTCGACATGGGGAATACGGATTGTCTTGGTCAGCACTTGATTACCTGGAATGATAAAAGAGGCCTTGCCTGAAAACTTGTGGTGATGGTGCAGCGCGTCCAGTGCGACGGCGACTGCGCCCAACCAAGCATCGTCGTTGGAATAGTCGTATTGCAGGCTCTCCGTTACGAGTTTCTCGACTTGAAGTGAGCCTCCACTAGAGAAAACCTCCGCAGCGGTGACACGGCTTGCGCCACAGTTAATGATAAGTTGCTTTGAGCTGCTCATGTAATAATTTCTGAAGGTAGCGAATCAATAAATAGGCATGTGAACTTGTGCCTAATCACGCACTTCGCGACGAAGGATAGCAGGCAGTTGACTAATTCGCCCAAGATCAATTCCGGAGACTAGGTAATAAGGCATGAGCACATGCTCATTATCCGCACCTTCTGAATCGGCTTTGGAAATGAAAGAATTAAGAATATCCAGATTCGGGATGTTGCTACTCATAGCTGCTTTTTGCGGCTTCTGCGTGCCACCATTTACCGATACTTCTACATAGTAAAAATCAGGGTCTGTTTTTAGCTGGTCACGGTCGACGATTAGACCTGGAAGGTAGAAATAGACGTTGTTATCGTCTCCTTTTTCCATGATTAAAATTTCGATTTCACTCGTATAATAATCGAAAGAGCGTACCGAGGCTTCACGTATGTATCCCAAGTAGGCCTTAACTTTAATCTTTTCAACGTAATCTTTGTCGCGTGCTTCCTCTGCGGAATTACCCTCACAAGAAAGTTCGATTTCCATCTGAATCCAATCATCGCGAAGCGAATTAAAGTCGACACGATCGACGCGAATATCCTCTTGCGCAGGCAGTAATAGCGGTACAGCTACAAGAGCTAATATGGAGACAAAGTATTTATTCATGTTAATGGGGAGTAAACTGAATGGCTGATCTAATAACTAGAATACTAAATTGTAATGTATGGCTGAGTGCAAAGCAACCCCTTTTTGATAGAAATTCACCTTAGGACCTAACTCAGACTGCATATACGTAATGGGCAGGATTATAGAGTTCCTTTACTCTGGAACAGCTTGGTTACCCCTAGTAATATAGAAGAAATTCGCTTGCAGAAATCATCTTTCCTACAAGCGTCAGCGAATATGAATACAAAGCTACCATTCAAGATTAGTACGCTCATTTTTACACATAATTCACAAGGGCAACAGCTACTAATCAAGCGCAAGAAAGCACCCAATCTCGGATGCTGGAGCCCGATCGGCGGCAAGCTTGACATGCCATTTGGCGAATCTCCCTACGAGTGCGCCCGCCGCGAGACCGAGGAAGAGATTGGGCTCAGGCTCGACGATGGCGACCTTCATTGCTTTGGCTACATCTCAGAGAAGAGTTACGAGGGCGAGGGGCACTGGTTGATGTTTTTATTTGAGTGCAAAAAGGTGGTCAATGAACTGCCTAGTGCGATCAATGAGGGCCATTTTAAATTTTTCGAGCGTGCCGCAGTCGATGAACTGCCAATCCCCGAAACAGACCGCACCCTGCTCTGGCCATACTACGACCATTATAAAGACGGCTTCATTGGACTGCGAGCTAGCTGCGATCCATTAGGGCAACTAGCAATCACAGAGGAGCTGAAAATCTAGGGACTACGGCCCTAGTACAGAGCATTGAGGGGCGCAATTCACCCCAAAAAGAGTTTCGATCTTACATGAATTTTGAGCTCTTAGCTTCGCGCTGAATCGCCTATCCAACCCGGCCATTCAACACTTTGCAAATCGACCACCTCTCAGGCTCAGCGGGCAACTCCGTACCCGTGGCCACAACCTGGACATCCTCGGGGCAGGCGCGCCAAAAGCCTTGGCGACGAATCGGATCGAGCTCGCCCAGCACATCGTCCGCCAGCAAGACAGGCACCAGCCCGAGCTGTTCACGGTAAAAACTAGCTTGTGCAATTCGCAGAGCCACACAGAGACCTCGCTGTTGCCCGTCCGAGGCATACTCGCGAGCGCCGCCAACTTGGAGGGAGAAATTGAAATCGTCGCGGTGTGGTCCACGCTGAGTAGCGCCGATCATTTGATCGCGCTTGCGACTCTCATGCAACAGGCGGCAGTAAGCTTCCGTATCATGACAATCCACATTAGAGCGAAAGCTCAGCTCCGGGCCCTCGTCCGCCTCAGCGATACGATCGTAAGTGCGGCATAAGACTTCGCTCAAGGTCCTCATGCCCGCCTCGCGATAGTTAGCTATCTGGCTGGCATGCGGTGCGATCTCGGCTTCAAAGGCCGAGAGCTCGGCTGCGCTGCCACTGTTTTTTAACAGGCGGTTTCGCTCGGCGATCCCACGGTGTAAATCCCGTATAGCGGTGTAGTAATCACGGTTAACGACCGAGAGCGTCAAATCCATGAAACGCCGACGCTCGCTAGGACTGCCGCGAAGTAACATCAAGTCACTGGAGCAGAGCGTCACTGAAGGGAAGCGACCAATAAACTCGACCAAGCGCGTCACCTTCTCGCCATCGACCCAGACACTACGCCCTTTGAGATGAGAGTGGATCTCCAGAGTAGTCAATCCTTGTGTGTCATGCTCTAGCTCGTAAGCCAGCTTGTATTCTTTACCCCCTTTGCGAGGGAGTGCCGCCAGCGTTTGCGTGCGAAAAGACCGAAGCGCAGTCGCCAACCCGAGTGCTTCCAGCAAATTAGACTTTCCCTGCCCGTTCGCACCCAAAAGGAAGTTACGTGCATTTCCTAAAGGCAATTCCGTGAACTCGATGTTACGGAAATTCTGTAGGCGTAAGTTTAAAAAGCGCATACTTTTGTAAATCTTCGATCAGTCAATCGAGACCACCTGACTTTTCATCGAGTCGGCTTCTTCGTTGAGCAATTTGTAAGTGACCAAAAGTGCATCCGCCAGCGCCTGCCAATCCTCGGCAGTCGTTTCTGCGTCCGCACTGATTCGCAAGATTCGTCCGGCGGTTGTGGCATCGATCCCCATTGCCAGTAGCACTTCTGAAACGCTTGTCTTTCCTGTCGAACACGCGGAACCAGCCGAAAGAAGGAAGCCCGCCTTTTCTAAGGCGCGTATCCAGCGCACACTTTGGTGGCGGGGCATACTCATCGATACGGTATTCCATAGCCGGTCCGTGCCTGCCCCGATCAACGCGACTCCTGGAATTGCCTGAACAATTTGTTCGATAAATGCGTCGCGCGCCTCGGCCTTACCTGGCCTTGAATTCTCCAGTGCGGCGCTCATAGCGAATACACCAGCCACATCTTCGGTGCCCGCACGGTGCGCCGCCTCTTGCTCCCCTCCATCCAATAAACGAAAATCGACTACGCCCTCTGGTAGAAGCATGAAGCCAACACCCTTTGGACCTCCAAACTTGTGCCCACAGGCTGTGACGTAAGCACAGGCACTCAACCCTTCCACTGGCAGCTTACCAACCCACTGTGCCGCGTCGCAATGGTATGGGATCTGTGCCTTTGCGCAGAGCTTAGCGATGGCCTGCCAGGGCTGGATCACACCTGTCTCGTTATTTGCTGCCATCACAGAGACTGCTGCCAGTGTGCCCGACTCGATGCGACCACGCAAGGTATCCATATCAACGACCCCCCCCTTGGAAAGCGGCAACCAGACCACACGCGAGCCGAGTAGCGCCCTGGCTACTGCGATGACACTAGGATGCTCCGTCGGATTGATCCCGACACATGCATCGCTCGACAGAGAACGAGCCCAGTATCGGATCACGGCATTGTTTGATTCAGTCGCGCCGGAGGTAAAGATCACCCGTTCCGGAGAGACGCCAAAGTGTCGTGCTAGCGACTCACGCGCCGCTTCATAACGCACCTTGACTGCCGCGGCGCCACGATAGGGGCTTGATGGGTTGAACCACTGCGCTTCCGAGGCCGAAATCCACGCCGCTTTAGCCGCTTCGCACAGAGGCGTCGTTGCATTGTGATCAAAATAGCGCAATTCCATAGTTGAGTGAAGCTAAGCGGCCTTGGGGCTAGGTCAAACGAAGTTCGGGCAAGCCTACAGAGTAAAGTAGATATAAATAAGAGGGCTGATTCCTTGAATCGCAGTGGCCTAGCGAAGCGCGCTCCATTTAAGGGATGCGGATTTCCTGCCCGACGCGTATAGCGCTCTCGCTCGATAGTCGATCACGATTGGCCTGATAAATATCGATCCAGCGCGAAGACGTGCCGTAGAATCGATTACTGATCGCACTCAGTGTATCACCTGACTTTATTATGTAAGAGCGCGGCGCGTTACTCGGAGTTGGTGCGGCTTGCTGAGACACCGGTGTCGACGGACGGATCTGCGCAGCCTGCCCATTCTGAACATAGGTTTGCGCTTGGGTCGATCGGCGAGCTTGCCCGAGGACGTTTTCAAGTTGCTGGACTCGTGAGGTCGCGGCTATCAGCTCACGCTTTAGACCCTCGTTTTCTTGTTTCAACGTTTGAACCAGATCCATCAGATCGATTCGATCCAGGCTACCCTCATAAGGTTGCGCTGGTAACTGGCGGGCAAACTCCTTTTGCGCCGTCTCGATCAGTTGACCTACCTGCGTCGCTTGTGAAGAGTGCGGCTGCAGTCTAAGGTAGCGAGTGAAATGGTAGATCGCATTGATCGGATCTTTAAGTGTGCGTAAATAAATGTAGCCCGCTTCCAGATGTGACTCTGGCGCATCCCGCCGCGCATCGATCACTCGCTCAAAAGCACCAAGCGCCTCCTCCATCCGCCCCTGATTCTTGTAGTCTTGTCCTAGCTGGTATTGTTTCTCGTCTGTTTCACTGACAACCTCTACCCCACTTGGCGCGCAGCCGAAAAGGCCGACAAGGCATACGAGTAGGATAGATAAATGGCGGGGTTTGTGTGTCATTATGATCTAGTGTGTTTAATCCGCGTTTAATGCGTCAACGCTATTCGATTCGAGCAATCACGATGCTCTTAATTTTGCCTAGGAACTCGTTCGCCAAGATCATTATGCGCATGACTTAAAAATTTGCCTATCGCTCCAATACCCCTATTTTATGGGCAGTCAAAACACAGTATATTGTAAGCCAAACCCAAAGAAGACGATCTTACAAATATGAAAAAGCTTTTTATATTAGTTATGGTCTTCTCATTCATCGCATCTTTCTTACTAGCCAATTCACTCGAATTGGGTAGCCCTGCCCCAGAACTTGAAGTGCTCACAGACCAAGGCACTACGCTCGATCTAGGCGAAGCCCTGTCGACAGGCACCGCGCTAGTGTTCTTTTACCCGAAAGCCATGACGCCAGGCTGCGTTAAGCAAGCTTGCAGCCTACGCGATGGCTGGGATGAACTCCAGGCGCGTAATGTAAGCATCTTCGGCGTCTCCTCAGATACCGCTGAAAAGCAGGCCCAATTTAGAGATAAATACACACTCCCTTTTACGTTGCTCGCCGATACAGACGGTAAGATCGCAGATGCTTTCAGCAAAAGCCGCTGGAGCCGACAAGCTTACCTATTCAAAGACGGCATTCTCGTCTGGCGAGACCTCAAGGCCGCAACCTCAAAGCAGGCAGCGGAAGTACTCGTCGCGCTGGATGAGCTAGCCCCTAATACGTAAAAGTCCAATTTGTTGGGGATGCACTGATGTTTCAGAATCCTAAAGTTCGGCTAAAACTAACTTAGCAGCCTAGAAAAATAGTGCCTCAGCGATCATCTGCTCCGCGCCCAATGGCTTAACTCGAGTCGATATCTTTTCTTTAGACTTACCGAGCGATGCTTCGATCTCTCCCATAGAACCCTTGGCAAATTTACGCCACTTGAAGTAGCGACCATCCGAATACTTGAACTCAAGTGCCAAGGAAAATTCCAATTCGCACTCACCGCAATTTTCGACGATGTATTTGACCTCAGGTGCAGTAGAGTCATACTTTTCGCATTCGCCGAGGCAATCACGAAGCCACTCGATCAGTCGAGTTCCTTCGCCCGACATCGCGTCGCTGTGGCGCAAGATGACTGAATCAAGATTCTCGCAGAGTCCTCGCATTTCATAGCCACTTAGGAACTGCCCAAGCGCTTGTCGCACTGGCAGTAAACGAGCCAAGGCAAGATCACTTACTCGTGATGGCTCTAGCCAATCAAGCTGACTTAAATCTTCGCCTTCAAAGCTACTGTCGTAAATTGAACGACGCACTCCTTTCAATAGATTATCAGAGTATTGTTCAATCCGCGCGCTGGGCACCCCACAGAACCAATGGTAGCTGGGCAGATCCGGTTCTAACCAGACTGAAACTTGATTGGCTAAGTAGCCGCAATTATCAGGCTCGTAGCCGAGTAGGAGCGCCTCGCAGCAACACATCTCGCGATGTGAATCACCAATGTAGCATTGGCTGAACAACTTCGCTCGCATCGAAGCATCCTTAATCGAACGCGATGGGCAGAGCACGATAATACGACTGGGATAGCGCTGAGCAAAAGTCAGTAAGGCAGAGAAACGTTCTTGCGCTTGCTCTGCAGTCACGTCCCATCCGAAGTGGAGCACGACATTCATCTGCGAAGCGCGAAAGGCCGAAGGCGAACCCGAAGCATCGCTGTCCCACATAAGCTCTAGGCGATCTGTCACCTCTCCAACTGGCAAGTCCAAGCCTGGCAATTCGTCGATTAAATCTTTCATTAGTTATTTCCGATTTTTAGGAGAGAGATGACCTTAGATACAGGTGCTAAAATCATATTCAATCTTCTTGCCAGTAGTTCTGAATTAACCCGAGCAACGCCATTGATGCCCATGCTCTGAGAGCAATCGTTCGCTTTTGAGAGGGCCCCAAGATCCGGCTGCGTATTCCTTGAGCCCATTCATCTTGCAGTCTTCCCAATACTTAAGAACAGGAGTTACTAACTTCCAAGAGGCCTCCGTCTCATCCCCACGAATAAACAAGGTTCCATCGCCAATCATGGCATCGAGAATCAAACGCTCATAGGCCTCTGGTGTATTTGAGCCGAAGGTCGTGGAGTAACTAAAGTGCATTTTTACGGGCTGAGTCCGTGTCTCCAAACCAGGAATCTTAGAGTTCATCACTAGAGTTACGCCTTCATTCGGCTGGATGCTAATCACCATAGTATTCGCTGCCACGTTGAACTTATCGCCTTCTGAAAAGAGAATGCCAGGCGGGCGTTTAAACTGAATCGCAATTTCACTCGCGCGTCGTGGCATGCGCTTACCTGAGCGGATGTAAAAGGGCACGCCCTGCCAGCGCCAGTTGTTGATTGCCAAGCGCATCGCCGCATAAGTTTCAGTCGAGGAATCATCAGGTATACCCTGCTCATCAGCATAGCCCTTAACTGGCTTTCCCTTGACGGGTCCATCTGTGTAACGTGCACGGACGACGTCCCCACCCTCGGGGTCGAGCTTAAGGGGCTGGATCGCTTTGATCACCTTGACTTTTTCATCGCGGATCGACTCGGGGTCGAGCGAGACAGGCGGCTCCATTGCAGTCAATGCGACGAGCTGCATCGTATGATTCTGGATCATGTCGCGCATTGCACCGCTTGTATCATAATAGCCCCCGCGGGTGCCTACCCCGAGGCTTTCCGCCACCGTGATTTGCACACAATCAATGTATTCGCGATTCCAAAGAGGCTCGAAAATCGAGTTACCAAAACGCTGCACAAGCAAATCTTGCACGGTTTCCTTCCCGAGGTAGTGGTCGATACGGTAAACCTGAGCTTCCTCGAAGACGCTGCTGATCACTTCGTTCAGCTCACGAGCAGACTCCAAATCCCTGCCAAAAGGTTTTTCGATGACCACCTTAGAGGCTAGCTTAGTACCGACATGCGCCTTGGCCATACCGCTGCTTCCGAGGTTTTTAATAATCGGCTCAAAGACGCTCGGTGGTGTAGAGATATAGAACATGCGCTGCACATCGCGCCCCAAGCCCTTTTCGATTTCATCAATCTTCTCGGCGAGAGAATCAAATGCTGCCGCCTCATCGTATCCCCCTGAGTAGTAGGACATATTCTGTCGCACGCGCTCCCAGATCTCTTTATTCAGCGGGCGGCGTGAGTGTTCCCCAATCGCTTCGTCCATCAGCGCCCTAAAATCATCGTCCCCGATAGGCTTGCGACCGTAGCCGATTAAATGAAATTCACCTGGCAGTAAATTATCCACACCCAGATTGAAAATCGCTGGTACGAGCTTGCGCGCGGTCAAGTCACCCGAAGCGCCAAAGATGACGACCACAGTCGGCGGCGCACCACGGTGCTTACTCAAACCCTTCAAAAAGGGGTGTCTGGACTCATCAGTTTCTGGACTCATGGTTAGTCGTATAGTGTTTAGAAAAGAGCGGCACATTGCCGTAGTGGCGAACATCTCCCTCCCCGTCATCGGAAAGCGAAACATCAATCACATCAAAACGGACGTGTTTCGGAGGATTTTGCAATTGATTAATGTAAGCCTTCGCGCCCCGCTGCAAAACTTGCTTTTTGTGCGCATTAATTGAGTGATAGCCACCAACCAGTGCGTCCGCCGCTCGCGCGCGCACTTCGACGAAAACCAGAACTCCAGCATCCACACAGACGATATCCAGCTCATCCCTCTTGTAGCGCCAGTTACGGGCGATCACCTGGAAGCCAAGTGTGTGCTGACAGTAGGCTGCAGCAAGGTCTTCCCCATACTGGCCGCGCTCGGCCCGAGTGCTATTCGACGACAGCTTTTTAGGTCTCCCGTAAAACAACTCACGTACTTTATTAAAAATACTCATTGGCTGAAGAGAGTCTCAAGCTAGGGCTCGCGTCAGGCAACCTAGATTGTTGAAGTCCCGCATTTATGCGGGCGTGCACCTTGTGTCAGAATACAACAGTCACATATGCGCGGAACCCTAGCCTTATGTAAATAACGCGCACTACAAAATCTTGCCCCCCGCCACACCCAACATTCAACTAGCACCATCACTACTTCCTCAAACAACATCCCCCATTTGATCGTCGGTGCTGGCCTCGCTGGCTGCTTGCTCGCGTGGCGATTACAACAGGCCGGCCAGCACTTTCTCCTGATCGGTAGCTCAGCCATGCCTTCAGCCTTCGGCGCGGCAGCGGGTGTGATCAATCCCGTCACAGGCCGCTGGATGACGAAAACCTGGAACTTCGACCAAGTCCTGCCCGAAGCAGCAAAGACTTATCGTGCTATCGAGCAAAAATTCGACATTCAGGTCTACCACCCCATCCCCGAGATTCGCTTCTGCCAAAACGCGGAAGACCTTAAACGCGTAGGTAGACGGATGCGTAACCCTCGCTATCAAGACGTGCTCAGCCACATGGCCGCTACCGGTGAGGCCGCTCCTGAATTTAACGATGATTTCGGCACTTTCCGCATCAACCAAGCCGCCTACGTCGACCTGCCGCTAGTCGTTCATACGCTCAGGGCTTCATTTGCCACGCTTGGCCGATTCCGTGACGAAACCTTCCTCCACTCTGAACTAAAGCCTGGCACGACTGGATGGCAATACCGAGGCCTCCATGCTGACAAAGTGATCTTCTGCGAAGGAGCCGCCATGCAAGATAACCCATGGTTCAAAAATTTGCCCCTGAAACCAGCTAAAGGAGAAACACTCCTTTGCCACAGCCCGACACTAAGGCTGCCTCAGAAGCTCTATCATCACAAAAAGTGGTTCCTCCCGTATCCTGACGGCAATTTCCGCATAGGTGCCACCTACGATGAAAGCGACCTAAGTGACGCTCCAACCCAAGCTAAAAAAGACGAGCTACTCACGGCCGCCCACGAAGCACTCAAAAAGCCACATCAAGTCGATGTCTCTGCCCATTTAGCAGGTATCCGTCCCAGCACAATCGATAGCCGCCCCATCATTGGTGCCCACCCTAATAAGTTAGGGCTTTATCTGGTCAACGGCCTCGGCTCGAAAGGAGCCTCCACCGCACCCGCAATGACTCAACAACTTACTGAACATATTCTTAAAAAATCGCCGATAAATGACGAAGTGAACCTAACACGATTCAATTAGAAAATATGCGCCTGACCGAAAAAGTTCACCACATCCTAACGAATCACCTGAAAGAAGGCGACCGAGCCATCGATGCCACATCTGGCAATGGTTATGATACCTTATTCCTCGCCGGGCAGGTCGGATCATCCGGCAAAGTCATTGCGATCGATATTCAAGATTGCGCGATCCAATCGACACGAGAACGGTTGGAGTCAGCTGGCCTGATCGATCGCGTCAGACTAGTGAGCGAAGACCATGCCACTGCTCTAGGAAAGCTCATTGAAGCCAATCGAGAGAAGGTTGCCGCGATCACCTTTAACCTAGGCTATCTGCCCGGCAGCGACAAGAGCATACAGACGCGTGCAGAAAGCACTAAAGCAGCACTCACTGCCTCGATTCAATTACTAGTTCCTGGCGGATGCCTCTGCGTGACCGCTTACCGCGGACATAGTGGAGGCACAGTTGAAGCCGCGACTGTAGAGGCTTTCATGCGT
>QOOZ01000030.1 GCA_003331195.1 Puniceicoccaceae bacterium
GAGGTTTCGGATGGCTATCTCATAGCGGGTGCAATTAATCGCGACAGTGCCATTTTGAAATTAAACAAGGAAACAGGGGTAGCTATCTTTCAGGAGACACATGATAATGGAGGTGTAGATGCATTTGAACATCTTGCGCAAACGCCCACTGGAATCTTGGCAGTGGGATACCGTAACGCTGCAGATGCAAATGAAACTTTTTTCCCTTATGCTCAAGGTTACATCACATTTCTTGACGCAGAGGGAGAAAATCCTACCGGCCAAAGCGTGAATGCATACATGTCTCACGCTTACCGTATAAAGCCTATCGGTTCTGACTATATTATTTCAGGGACTACCGAAGACGCCCTGCAATACGCCGTTATTAAAATTAATAGTTCCGGCGTTATATTATGGTACGAAACATTTGGAGGCAGTAATCAAGACCATTGCTTTGGAATGGACGTAGCAGCGGACGGGTCAATTTTCCTCACGGGGCATACTATATCCGAGACTGTAATACCGGATGAAACGATGGAAAGCACCCCTTGGGAAACTTATACCATCAAGCTAGATTCAAGCGGCAAGAAGTTATGGGACAAAAAACGTGGGAATCCTCGAGGTTTTGATGCTCGGTATATTCATGACGAAACATGGGGCATCAAAGCAACCTGTGATGGCGGGTGCATCATCTCGGCAGGGACGGGCGATGAGTATGACGACTATTCCGCACAGATTGGCGGAGTCAGTTCAGACCAATGGGAAGCCTATATCGTGAAATACGACGCTATTGGTAATCTGGAATGGGAGGAAACCTTTAGCAGCGGAGATTTTGGTCTTGAAGGTGATTGGGCGGCAGAAGACATTGATCTTACGAGCGATGGGGGTGCAATCATTGCTATAGATAATGGACAATTCGGCTTTCTCAAACTGGCGCCATTTTAAAGCTAGAATTTTAATGAGGCTTGGTGGGTTTTTATACCAAGAGCGAGCGTGTATCCTTAATCGATGATCTGAAGGATATGAGCGGGGCAGGTTTGTGGGTTGAGCTCCAAGTAGGGCTTCTTATCGTCCCAGAGATATTCTTTAGGGGTGTCAGCGAAATGATCGACTAAGCGGAGGGTGCCTGTGTGGCCTAAGTCTAGGGCTTTTGCTGTCAGGTCGAGCTTGCCGCCTTGTTGGTTTTCCCAGTCCATATTCACGACGACAATAAAACGGTCGGTCTTCTCAAAATTCTGCTTCAAATAGGCGATAATATGGCTATTGGAGCAGGGAATAAAGTGGATGTTGAAGGTGCGCTGGAAGGCTTCGTGCTTGTTGCGGATGGCGTTCATGCGGGCGATCTCCGAGCGGATGTTGCCGGGCTTATCGAGATCCCAGGCCTTAAGCTGATATTTTTCGCTATGGTTGTTTTCCTCTTTGCCGGGGTAGGGCTCATGGTCTATTAGCTCATAGGCTGGGCCATAGAGGCCGACGTTGGACGAGAGCGTGGCTGCGAGCACGTAGCGGCCAATGAAGGTGGCTCGATTACCTGTCTGCAGGTCCGCATGAAGGATGTCTGGTGTATTTGGCCAGAAGTTTGGCCAGAAGTATTCCTTCGACTCGCTTTGGGTGAGCTCTTCGACATATTGCTGGAGCTCAGTAGCAGTGTTGCGCCAGGTGAAGTAGGTGTAGCCATGGGTGAAGCCGCTTTTGGCGAGGAAGTATTTACGCTTCGGACGGGTGAAGGCTTCGGCCAGGAAAATGACCTCAGGATGCTTGGCTTTGATGTTAAGGATACACCACCGCCAGAATTCCATCGATTTGGTGTGGGGATTGTCGACGCGGAAGACTTTGACGCCTTGTTCGATCCAATACTCGAATACTGATTTGAGCTCATCCCAAAGATTTTCCCAGTCGTCAGATTCGAAGTTAATCGGTAAAATATCTTGATATTTCTTAGGTGGATTTTCGGCGTATTGCACGCTGCCATCGGGGCGCCAGCGGAACCACTCTGGGTGTTTTTTGACCCACGGGTGGTCGGGCGCACATTGAAAAGCGATGTCAAGCGCGACTTCCATCCCGCGCATTTCGGCTTCATCGAGGAAGTGCTGGAAGTCCTCAAGATTGCCAAGTGCGGGGAGGATTGATTTATGGTCACCTTCTTTAGCGCCGACTGCCCAGGGGCTACCGACGTCATCGTTACTGGGGGTCAGGGTATTATTTTTACCTTTGCGGAACTCACGGCCGATCGGGCTGATGGGCGGGAAGTAAACGATGTTGAAGCCCATCTTATGAATGAGGGGCAGCTGTTTGGCGGCGTCCTTAAAAGTCCCGTGGGTTTTGCCGTCATAGACGCATGAGCGTGGAAAGTATTCATACCATGTGCTGAAAGCGGCTAACTCACGTTCGACGAGCACAAGCGAGCGGGTGCTCGTGGTCTCCCAATTGCGCTGTGGGTAGATGCGAGCGATGCCAGCCACATGACGGCTGTAGGCGAGATTGATGCGCGCCTCGATGTCGGCCGTAGAGTCGGCCAGGTGCGCGGCCCATTCACGGAGCTTTGTGGCGTGCTTTTTATTCGCACGCTTGGCGGCTTGTTCGAGTAGCTCGGCACCGATGCGGCATTCGAGGTCGAGGGGAATGCCTTCTTCATGTTTCTTCTGAAAGCCTTCCTGCCAGCTGCCGTAGTGATCGATCACCCCAACAACTTCAAACTCGAAAAGGCCGATGGAGTCGGTGCGGTAAGTGACTTCGAACTCGTCGTTTCCTATTGACGGCATAGGGAACAATTGCCAAGATTCCGTATCTACTTTTCTGATACGTAACTCGACTTGGATCAGGTCGTGTGAATCGGCGAAGGCATGGGCGGTGAAGGGTATCCAGTCGCCGATTACGCGCTTGAAAGGATTGCGTCCACCGTCGATAGACGGGGTGATTTGATCAATGACGACACGACGAGTGCCAGCGGGTTTGTTGATTAAAGACATCTTTTTAAATTAATAATTAAGATTTTTTAAGCGATGCGTAGAGATCCCTTGTTTGTTCGGCGATGCTTGTCCAACTAAAGTGCTCGACCGCTCTTTTGCGACCAGCTTTGGCGAAGCGCTCCCGCTTCTCGGTGTCTTTCATTAGTCGGTTCACTTGGTGGGCGAGGTCCTTGGCGTAGTTACTTGGGTGAAGTGGGGCAAATGGGCTATCTGTTTGCTGAGATAAGGGGACAAGGAAGCCTGTCTCGTCGTGGACAACGACCTCAGGGATGCCGCCTACCATGGAGCTGACGACGGGGGTCTCGCAGGCCATGGCCTCGAGGTTAATAATACCGAATGGCTCGTAGATTGATGGGCAGCAGAAGACGGCTGCGCCGGAGTAAAGTTGAATGATGTCGGTCTTGTTGACCATCTCGTCGATCCAGTAAATGCCATCGCGCTCTTTGCTGGCTTCAGCCACGGCGGCTTTCATTTCGGCACCAATCTCTTGGGTGTCGGGAGCCCCTGCACAGAGGACGACATTATAGCCCTCGTGCATATACTTGATTGCCTCAACAAGGTGAATAATGCCTTTCTGGCGAGTGATACGGCCGACAAAGAGGACGAATGGTTTATCTTTTGGGAGCTTGAACTTGGTCAGTGCTGGAGTGGGATCAACGGCCTTGTATTCTTCGGTGTCGATGCCGTTGTAGATGACGTGAATCTTTTCGGGGGCGACGTTGAAGTGCTTTAAGAGGTCGGTCTTAGTGCCTTCAGAAACAGCGACTACCGCATCGGCCATTTCGAGGGCAGACTTTTCGACCCAGGAGCTGAAATCGTAACCACCTTTTAGTTGTTCGCGCTTCCATGGGCGGAGAGGTTCGAGCGAGTGACCCGTGATGACGAGGGGGATACCGTAGTTCATCTTGGTCATGATGCCGGCGAGGTGGGTATACCATGTATGGCAGTGCACTATGTCGGCCTCATTGCCATCGGTATTGTAGCTGATTGCGCGTTGCGAGCTTCCAAAGATGGCGTGTAAATATTGGGGTGCATCGAAACTGGCCGTGTCGATGGGGTAGCCTTTGACTTTAAGCGGGTAGTTACTTTCGGTCTTTAGATCGCCAAAAGCGCGGACATCGACATCGACGTCGGACAGTTTAGAAAGTTCGCGTGTTAGATACTCTACGTGCACGCCGGCACCACCGTAATTACAAGGAGGGTATTCGTTTGTGTAGATGAGAGCGTTCATAGGTGATTTTTGAAATTTTTTGCGATGGCGGATAAGTGCGCGAGCAAGCTATAAATTAATTCTTCTGCTACGGGTAGCGATTGTCAGTATTAGATTTTCCATAACAGAAGTTCAAAATCGGTTCCCGCTTCTGCCAAGATCAAGATTACGCCTGCTTACTCGCTGGCCAACTCGATAGACCGAGCTTTGGCGGCCGCGAGTGCCTGATCGACGAGTCTACGTAGGTCCCCTTCTTCGAGGACTTTGAGTGCGGCTGCTGTGGTGCCTTCGGGGGAGGTGACGGCGTTACGTAGGGCTTCGGGGGTTTCTTCGCTCTCGGCAAGGAGCATGGCAGCTCCGAGCAGCGTGTCGACGGCGAGTGCATCGGCGAGACCTTCGTCTAGTCCGCAATTAACCCCAGCTTCGCGCAGTGCGGCAGCAAATTCAAACACGTAGGCGGGGCCACTGCCGCTGAGTGCGGTGACAGCATCGAGGTCTTCTTCTTCTACTTCGTGGAAATTACCCAAGGAACTGAGGGCATTTTCAACGATTTCCACGTCCTTTTCGGAAAGCTCACGCAGTGGTGCGAATGCGGTAACACCTGCACCGATCTGGCCGGGAGTGTTGGGCATAGTTCGCACGACGTTGCGAGCGTGGGCAAATTTTTCGCTGAGGCGTGTGAGTGGGATGCCTGCGAGAATGGAGAGAATGAGCTTGCCACGTCCGGCTTCAGCGAGTTCATCATTAATATCGGCAAACTGTTGCGGCTTGCAGGCTAGTATAACGGCCTCGGTCTCGTGAAGCGCGGGGGTAATATCGGGTAAAAATTGGATACCGGTGGCCTTGGCGAGTGCGGGACCTGTGGGATCATCACCGCAAGTGCAGGCGATCTCTTCGGGTGTGTAGTGCTCTTTTTCGAGGAGGCCTCGGACGATGGCGGAGGCCATGCGGCCAGCGCCGATAAATGTAATTTTTATGGGCATGTTGTCAGTGTGGTTTGAGAGGACGGATTGGGTCGTGACGATTGAGGACAATCACCGCGACCTGATAAATCAAAGTGGGTAAGTGAGTATCGCGGTGACGCCGCTATCGGCGTTGTCTTTGAGATGAATGTCTCCTTTGAGGTTACGGATGGTATGGCGAGCTATGGTTAAACCCATGCCACGACCAACTGAGGCCTTGGTCGTAATGAATGGCTCAAAGAGTGTATCGATAACTTTTGAGTCGATACCCTCGCCCTTGTCGGCGACTTTTAACTGGAGCGTGTCGAAACCTCTTTTATCCTGTACGCTAGCCTGAAGCGAAATCGTGCGATCGGTCGGCGGGGTATCTATATGATAGCTCTCCCATGCGTTGATTAATAGCTTACCGAGGATGATCTCAAAGGTTTCAGCGTTAGCAGATATACGCGTACTGGCTTCGAGTGATGAGTCGATGAGGACCTCGGCATCGATTTTGTATTCTTCTTTGAAGCGCACAATACTGCTCTCGATTAGATCAGGCACGGATATCACTGCTAGCTCATGGTGTTCGTTGTTAGCGATCGTGCCAAGTTGACCGATGATGTTGACCATGCGTGTGATAGCCTTATCTATGAGTCCGACGCTCCGTTTGACCATGTCGGGACTGTCGTGTCCGTTTTTTAGTAGGTCGAGATAGCCGACGACGACGCCCAGCAGGTTATTCAAATTATGTGCGATGCCACTGGTGATCGCACCGACGGCTGCGGTCTTGCGAGCATCGCCGAGCCGCTCTTGAAGTTGCAGGTTTTCGCGAAACATTTCTTGCAGGCGTAGTTGGGTTTGCACGCGAGCGAGGGTTTCGTCCAGATCGATGGGCTTAGTAATGTAATCGACCGCGCCAGCATTGAGGCCCTCGAGCTTTCCTTCCTTCGAGACTTTGGCTGTTATGAATATGATGGGTATCGTCTCGGTCGCTGGGTTCGACTTGAGGCGTTTACAGACCTCAATGCCGTCCATTTCTGGCATCATAATGTCGAGCAAAATGAGGTCAGGATCTGCCTCCTCGACGATGTCCAAGCACTCGCGGCCATTGTAAGCCACGCTGACGTGCATTCCTTGGCGTTCAAGTTTTAGTTGAAGCAGCTTGATGTTGATCGGGTGGTCGTCGACAACGAGTATTCTAGGCTCTTGTTTTTTGCTCAAAATGGGCGCGGCTCGTACCGAAATGTTTTCTGATTTAAGCAGTGTTTTTTTAGAAGATAACCTAAGGTGACCTATGATTCTAATTTTGGCAAAACAGAAAACGCGTGTTTCGTTTAGAGTGATTAATGAAGGTCAGCTTTTGCTGCTATTAACCAATTTCTCATCAATCACGGCAGTGCGGCTCATCATGTCGTGTCCCATCTGCCGACGTTTGTTGAAAAACAGCGTGACCAGTGTGGCGATCATGCCGATGGGAAAAAAGAAATAGATTGTGAGCGTTTTCAAGCCACCACGTATAATGCCTGCCATAATTGGGGGCTTGTCGAGGGTGACTGTGCTAACGCTACGGATGCGGCAAATGCGTTTGCCCAGAGAGCTGCCTGCAAAAAAGGCTTCGCCTAGGGCGAAGTAGAGCCAAAAGCAGAGCATTTGGAGCTCGTTGGCGATGGCGAGAGCTTCGGCGAGGCTTTTACTTGGCTCAGGAAGGGGCGCATCAACTGCAGTGTCTCGATCGCCCCACCAGGTGCCGACTGCTTGAGTCCAGTTCGTCAGCTCAGTGAATGCGGCGGGATGCGACTGAGGAAGGGCGATCTTCCAAATAATGATCGATGCGACGGCTGAGATGAGGATGAAGTCGAGGAAGAATGCTAAGGCACGCAGACCGATGCTCGCGGGGGGCATGGGACCATCCTTACGAAAGACGGAGTCGAGCAGGTTGCCCGCGCTGGGCCTGACCTGCTGCGGGTCTTCGTTCGGGCGTTTGCTCAGATCGCTGGACGGACTTGGCTCAGGCGAACTCATGTGGCTTGGGAGACTTTGAAGGCACGTAGTGTATTGTGCATGAGCATCGCGACCGTCATCGGACCGACTCCGCCGGGCACGGGTGTGATGTGAGAAGATTTCGCTGCGACTGCTTCGAACTCGACATCGCCGACTAGGCGGTAGCCGCATTTTTTAGTAGCGTCTTCGACGCGATTGATGCCCACATCGATTACGGCGACGCCCTCCTTAACCATGTCGCCCGTCACAAAATTGGCACGACCGATCGCGGCGATGAGCACATCGGCTTGTCGGGTAATGCTGGGTAGATTGGTAGTGCGCGAGTGACAAACCGTCACAGTCGCATTGCCAGGGAGTGACTTGCGCATCATGAGCAGTGCGGCGGGTTTACCCACGATCTGGCTACGACCGAGCACAACGACGTGTTTACCCTCAGTCTCTATACCGCTTCGTTCGATCAGTTCGACAATACCTGCAGGCGTGCAAGCCACGAAGCCGTTTTTGTCCTCTTGGCAAAGCTTACCGATGTTTAAAGTGTTGAAGCCATCTACGTCCTTACTGGGCAGCACGCGGTTGAAGGTCTGCGTTTCGTCGATGTGCTTGGGCAGCGGCGCTTGGATCAGGATGCCGTTCACGTTGTGGTCGGCATTAAGCGCGTCAATTTGGGCAAAGAGCTCTTCTTTGCTTACATCTTCAGCAAACAAATACAGGCGGCTTTCGATGCCGATCCGTTCAGCCGTCTTCTCCTTCTTGCGGACATAAGAGACGGATGCGGGATCGTCGCCCACACGAATAAAGGCTACGACGGGCCTCTTTCCTGAGAGCTGCCCGACCTCTACGGCGAGTTCTTCAATTATGGATTCTGCGATAGCGTTGCCGTCGATGAGTTTCATGCCCCCAAACAACGCTAAGCCCTCCTAATTTGGCAACTCTAGAATTCCTTCTTCGGTTCAAGTTTGGCGCTTATTGTATCAGGATGCCGGCGATAGCGGCACTGGACAGATTTGCGAGGGTCCCCGCTAGCACCGCCTTGAGACCAAGCCTTGCGATTTCTTGTCGGCGACTGGGAACGAGGCTACCTAAGCCACCAAGTAGAATCGCGATCGAAGAGAAATTGGCAAATCCGCAGAGTGCAAAGGTGATGATTGCCTGCGAGCGATTGCTGAAAGTTTCTTGGATCAGGCCGAATTCAACAAATGCGACGAATTCATTGACCACCAGTTTCTGACCAATGAAAGATCCGCCCATCACGGCATTTTCCCAAGGGATGCCGAGCAACCATGCGATTGGGCTGAACATCCAGCCTAGTATCAGTTGCAGCGTTAAACTATCGTAGCTGAAGAGTCCGCCGATTAATCCGAGCAGGCCGTTGAGCAGGGCGATTAAACCGATAAAGGCAAGGAGCATGGCGCCCACATTAAGTGCCAGCTTGAGTCCGTCAGAAGCCCCACCAGCGGCTGCATCAAAGACGTTGGCTGGTTTGTCAGCAGGATCTTCTTTTAGTTCGCTATTATCGGTGGTCTCGGTTTCAGGGATCAGCAGTTTGGCAAAAAGTAGTCCGGCAGGTGCGGCCATGAAGCAGGCCGCCAGCAAGAAACGCAAATCGATCCCCATCGTAGCATATCCGGCGAGCACACTGCCCGCAATCGAAGCGAGCCCACCGACCATGACAGCAAAAAATTCCGACTGTGTCATCCGCCCGAGATAGGGCTTAATCGCAAGTGGCGCCTCTGTTTGCCCAACAAAGATATTGGCGGTGGCGCTGAGCGATTCTGCACGGCTTGTGCCCAAAAGTTTACGGATACCACCGCCGATGATCTGCACGATAAATGGCATTACTTTTATATAGTAGAGCACGGAAATTAGTGAGGAGAAAAAGATAATTACCGGAAGCACTTTAAATGCGAAGACGAAGTAGGGGCTCGTAGATGGATCACTAAGTCCTCCAAATACAAAGCTGATTCCATCGTCACCGTATCCAATGACTGTGCTGACAATTACGGAGAGTTTCTCCAGGGCTATCTTACCGATCGGGACGTAGAGTACTAACAGTCCGAATCCAAACTGGATTCCGATCGCTCCAATTACCGTGCGCCAGTTGATGTTTTTTCTCGAACTAGACAATAACCAGGCGATCGTGATTAGGGCACAGTAACCGATTATACTTATCATCATATATGTGTAGATTGAAGGGGCAGGCGCCATTTGCAAGCCTTCCGATCTGCCCGCGGTAGCTGGCCTTTAAGAATAGAGGACAAATTGGGTGTTAATCGCCCCGTAGCCCGCATGTATAATACAGAAACGCCCATTTCATCGCCCCAAAAAAATACAAAAAGGTACTTGCACAGGTAAAGTGACCCGCTACTTTCGCCGTCTTTCTCTAATTTCAGCGATCAATGTTCAATGCCAACAATTAACCAACTAGTCCGCAACCCTCGCGTTGTTCAGAAGGTAAAATCAAAGTCTCGTCACTTGGATAAGAACCCATTCCGTCGTGGAGTCTGTGTTCAAGTCATGACCCGCACTCCTAAAAAGCCGAATTCTGCTATCCGTAAGGTGGCCAAGGTTCGCCTGACTAATGGGCACGAAATTATCGCTTACATCCCTGATGAAGGCCACAATCTGCAAGAGCATAGTATCGTGCTCGTGCGTGGCGGTCGTGTTAAAGACCTTCCAGGTGTCCGTTATCACATTGTTCGTGGCACACTTGACTGCGTGGGTGTTGAGAAACGTCGCCGTAGTCGCTCTAAATATGGCGTCAAACGTCCTAAAGACGCTTCTTAAGCGAACGACTTATTCTTTTTTTCTAATTTTTAATTCTCACTTACTATGTCACGTCGTCGCCAAGCCGTCAAACGCCCTCTCATACCAGATCCTCGCTACAACAGCACTCTGGTAGCGAACCTTGTAAACATGATCATGGAACGCGGTAAGCGCACCGTGGCTCAGAGGATAGTCTATTCCGCGTTCGAGCGCGTGAGCGAAAAGCTTGAAAAAGGCGACCCGGTCGACCTCATCACGGGGGCGCTTGAAAACTCTCGCCCCAAGCTTGAAGTGAAGAGCCGCCGTGTCGGTGGTGCCACCTATCAGGTGCCCGTAGAAATTTCCTTCGAACGCCAGCAAGCCCTTGCTTTCCGCTGGATGGTCAACGCCGCGCGCAGTCGCAAGGGTGTTCCCATGAACGAAGCCTTGGCCGACGAGATCGTCGACGCCTACAACAACACAGGTGGAGTTGTGAAGAAAAAAGAAGAAGTTCACCGCATGGCTCAAGCCAACCGTGCTTTCGCACACCTGCGCTGGTAATTTCTTACTTGCACTGGCAGTCCTCGGACGCGCCGCCCCTCGTTCTTTTCCAGTCGTATCTCTTTTATGTCCGCTATTCATAGTATTGCGTCAGCTAACTCACCGAAACGTAAGTTCCCCTTGGAGCATACGCGAAATATCGGCATAGCTGCTCACATCGACGCGGGAAAAACGACAACGACGGAAAGAATTCTATTTTACGCAGGTGTCGTCCACAAGATGGGCGAGGTCCACGAAGGTAGCGCAGTCACTGACTGGATGGATCAAGAGCGCGAGCGTGGTATTACTATTACCTCCGCTGCGATCTCCTGTAACTGGACAAATCAAGATGGTCCTTACGCCGAGATTTGTAACCAGATCAACATCATCGACACCCCAGGCCACGTCGATTTTACCGCCGAAGTAGAACGATCGCTTCGTGTCTTAGATGGTACCATCGGTGTCTTTTGCGCCGTCGCTGGTGTGCAGCCACAGTCTGAGACGGTTTGGCGGCAAATGACGAAATACAATGTTCCGCGCATCGCTTTTGTTAATAAGATGGATCGTGTTGGTGCGGATTATTTCGCCGCCATCGAGTCCATGCGCGAGCGCCTCGGTGCGAACGCGCATCCTATCTTTCTACCCATCGGTTCTGAAGAAGATTTCATCGGTCTCATCGACCTGACGACGATGGAAGCCCGGGTTTACGATACGACCGACTCCAGTGGCATGACCTTCAAGACGCAGGCCATCCCCGCTGACTTAGTCGATCAAGCCGCCGAGTATCGCGAAAAGCTAATCGAAGCCCTTGCCGACTTTGATGAAGCGCTGGCCGAGAAGTACCTCGAAGGCGAAGAACTGACAGCCGACGACATCCGCGCCGCCATCCGTGAGGCGACTATTTCCCTAGGCTTCTGTGGCGTTATTCCGGGTAGTGCCTTCAAGAACAAGGGCGTGCAGGCCGTCCTCGAATCCGTGGTCAACTACCTTCCATGCCCGCTCGATCTACCGCCGATGAAGGGCGAGACCGAGCAAGGCCGTGATGTTGAAGTCACCCCTGACGACAATGGCAAATTCGCAGGCCTTGCCTTCAAACTTATGAACGACGGCTATGTGGGTAAGCTCGTCTTTGTGCGTGTTTACTCGGGCAGCCTTGCCAAAGGAAGCGCACTTTATAACCCACGTACAGGTAAGACAGAGCGCATTTCTCGTCTTCTCATCATGAAGGCAGACTCCCGCGAAGACATCGACGTCGCTTATTCGGGTGACATCTGCGCCATCGTTGGCGCGCGTGATGTTGTCACCGGCGACACACTATGCACCAAGGGCTTCGATGTTCGCTTGGAACCTCCCACATTCCCCGAGCCAGTTATCTCGATGTCGATCGAGCCTAAGACCACTGCCGACCAAGAAAAAATGGCGACTGGTCTGCAGCGCCTCTCTGAAGAGGATCCTACCTTCGTCGTCAGTTCCGACGAAGAGACTGGGCAGACAATCATTGCTGGCATGGGTGAGTTGCACCTCGATATCATTAAAGACCGCCTCTTCCGTGAGTTCAAAGTCGGCGCGGAAGCCGGTCGCCCGCAGATCGCTTACCGCGAAACTGTGTCTACCAATTCCGAAGGGGAGGGTAAATTCGTTCGCCAAACTGGTGGCAGCGGTCAATACGGCCATGCCCGCATCAAGCTCGAGCCTCTCGAGCGTGGCGCCGGCATCGAAATCGTCGACAAGACAGTCGGTGGTGTTATCCCAAAAGAATTCATCCAACCCACCCTTGAAGGCATCCGTGAAGCTGCCAACAACGGTGCCGTCTGCGGCTACCCCGTGGTTGATTTTAAAGTCACCCTTTTCGACGGTTCTTTCCACGATGTGGATTCCTCTGAAATGTCCTTTAAGATGGCCGGTATCTTCGCTTTCCGAGACGCCATGGAAAAAGCCAGCCCACAACTGCTAGAGCCTATCATGAAAGTCGAAGTTGAAACGCCCGACGAATATCAAGGCGACATCATGGGCGACCTCAATCGTCGCCGTGGCCAGATCCAAAACGTCACTGGTAAGACCGCCTTTGTCTCAATTTCTGCGATGGTGCCCCTGCAAGAAATGTTCGGCTACGCTACCATCGTTCGCTCACTCAGCAAAGGTCGTGCTTCTTATAGTATGGAGCCCGAATCCTTCGAGCCAGTTCCGCAAATCGTCCTTAATACCATCCTAGAAACCTCGACGAGAGGTCGTTACTAATAAGAGCACATAAGACAGAGCTTATAAAAAAACTCTTAAACTTAATTGTTCTCTTCCTTTCGCATCAACCAACCAACAACTTTCAACCAACAACAATCAACCAAACACATAAACTATGAGCACACCACGTATCCGTATCCGCCTAAAAGGCTTTGATTATCGCGTTATCGACCAGTCCGCAGCGGACATCGTCGAGACAGCAAAACGCTCCGGCGCTCGCGTCACTGGGCCTGTCCCGCTTCCGACGAAGATCGAGAAGTTTACCGTGAATCGTTCCGTCCACGTTAACAAAAAGTCGATGGATCAGTTCGAGGTTCGCACGCACAAACGCCTTATCGACATCGTTGAGCCCACTGCTGCGACAGTCGACGAACTAAAGAAGCTTAATCTACCCGCTGGTGTTGATATTTCGATTAACGTCTAGACTCATCGATTCGTAGCGTAGATCCTTAGGATCGGAAAGTGCTGGAAGTCGAATAGTTAAATTATTTCCCAAGTCCCAAAGCCCAAGAGCTGTGGGGCTTTTTTAATCCTAAATGTATTCAGAATTTTCTATATCGAAAAATACCTGCTTATATTAAAGCACCCGTAAAAATGTGAGTAGAGCCGCGCTTCCACTTTTGATAAAGCCCCTATTTGGCTGCTATTTGTACACTCGCTGGCGTTTTAAAAAGCTCTGGATTTCGGCGAGGCGTTTGATGGGATCTTTGGCTTTCAGCCTAGGGAAGCGGGTGCCATATTTTAGGAATTCGCCGTTCTTGACCGGCTGGGCAAGTCGGCAGATCAAGCGGTCGCCCTCAGTTTCGACGCGGCGGACTCCTGCTAGCTCGGCGAGTACGCGGACTTGACTGACATGGATGAGGGCTTCAGTCGCGAGGGGCAATAAACCGAAGCGGTCGACTAATTCTTCGGCTATCTCCTCAACTTCAGCATTTTTTTCGGCCAGTGCCAGGCGACGGTAGAAGTCGATCCGCAGACGCGGTTCGGCGATATACTCAGCGGAGAGGGCGGCCTCGATCAGCTCGCCCTTTTGGTTGCCGTATTCGGCATCCTTAATCGCGGCAAAGCTGAAGGTGCCGCTAGTGCTTCGGGCGCGACGTCCGCCCTCACCGGTAGTGATGAAGTCGAGCTTAACTTCGGCGCGAATGCGGTCGGCGCCAGGTTCACCCTTCAGTCGGGCGACGCTTTGTTTAAGCAATTGGCAATACAGCTCAAAGCCAATCCCTGCGATGTGACCGCTTTGTTGCGAGCCGAGTAGATTGCCTGCGCCGCGCAACTCGAGGTCGCGCATCGCTATGCGGAAACCGGCTCCCAGTTGGTTGTGTTGTTTGAGAGCGTTCAATCGTTTTTGTGCTTGGTCAACGATTGCAGCGTGGCGATGGAGCAGTAGGTAGGCGTAGGCTTGGCGTTTGAAGCGCCCGACTCGTCCACGGATCTGATAGAGCTGAGCGAGGCCGAAGCGGTCGGCGCCTTCAATGATCAGAGTATTACAATTCGGGATGTCGATACCTGATTCGATAATGGTGGTGCAGACCAGCACATCGAATTGACCCGCCACGAATTCCGTCATTACTTTTTCGAGTGCGCCCTCCGTCATCTGCCCGTGGCCGATTGCGACTTTGAGCCTTGGGTGCATCGCCTCGATCTTGGTGGCAACGCCTTGGATACTATCGACGCGATTGTGTAGGTAAAAGACTTGGCCCCCCCGGTCTGTCTCGGCTTGGATGGCGCTTTTGATTAAATTTGCATCGTAACTTTTGACGATGGTCTCGATCGGACGGCGATCGACGGGTGGCGTCTCAATCACGCTCATGGCACGTGCACCCGCCATAGCGAGATACAGGGTGCGAGGGATCGGTGTCGCGCTGAGGCTAAGGATGTCGACGTCGGCGCGCAGTTGCTTGATGCGGTCCTTCTGCTTTACCCCGAAGCGTTGCTCTTCGTCGACTACGAGTAGCCCGAGGTCTTGAAAGTGGACGTCTTTGCTGAGTAGGCGGTGGGTGCCGATTACAATGTCGATCTTACCAGCTGCGAGTTGCGCAATACACTCTTTGTTTTTTGCGGTGGTGCGGAATCGGCTAGTCATGTCGATGATGATTGGATACCGGGCCATGCGCTCACGAAAGGTGTTAAAGTGCTGCTGGCAGAGCACGGTCGTGGGTACAAGGATCGCGACCTGTTTACCTGCGAGCACGGCCTTGAGTGCGGCGCGGATGGCGACCTCGGTCTTGCCGAAGCCGACGTCGCCACAGATTAAACGATCCATCGCTTGTGTGCTCTCCATGTCTTGCTTACAGGCTTCGATTGCGCTTAGCTGGTCCGGTGTTTCTTTGAAGGGGAAGGCGGACTCGAAGTCTTCCTGCCAGGCGTGATCGGGCGGAAAGGCGAAGCCCCCGGATTGGGCGCGGCGGGCGTGGAGCTGGAGCATCTCGGCGGCGTAGTCGAGGGTGGCGCGTTCGGCGGCGGCACGGGTTTTATCCCAAGCCGCACCGCCGACCTTACCGAGCTTGGGTTGCGACTTAGTCAGGCCGACATAGCGAGTGAGTAAATGCGACTCTTGTAGCGGGACATGGATCGTCATCTGATCGGCGAACTCGACAGAGATGACCTCTTTGCTACCACCTTGAATTTCTAGTTGCGTGAGGCCGCGAAAGAGGCAGACGCCGTGTTGCAAATGGACAAGTGGATCGCCGTCCACTAGTTCAGTGAAGTCGAGTAACTGGTCAACTTGCGAGAGTGTGGCGCGGGCGCGTTCCTCCCGACGGCTGACCTTGCGGTTTCGGCTACCAAAGTATTCTGTGTCGGCTATTAAAACAAAACCCTGCTTTGCATTCGAGTGAAGAGGGAGGGTGGCGAGTGGAATTTTTGGACTGACGCGAAGAATGAATCCACCCAATACCGTACCTTTGATAAAATTAGATTTGATCCCTACCGTCAGTGGATTGTCGGCAAGCAGTTCTTTGATGCGCTTTTGCTCGTTCTCGCCTGCGGTTGCGAAAGTGATTTCGAGCCCTTCTTTTGTCCAATCCGCTAGCTGTTGTTCAAACTTGAAACGAGTAATCTGCTCTGACTCAAATCGGTCGTATCCGATCTTTGTGTGGTTGGTGTGGAAACGGTAGTTAGCCGTCGGCTCGGACTGAATCTCAATACGCTCGGCCCTACAAAAGAGTTCGGGATCTGTATCCAGTTCGCAAAGCGAAGTGAGTGTGTCGATATTCTCACGATGAGCGAGCGCTTGATAAAAAGAGCGTAGGCTACCGCTGGTCGTTTTGATATTTTCAAACCTGTAGGGATGCGCGCGCACGAGCGTGGCGGGATCGTCGAGTATCCATTGTAGATTACTCTCGGGCAGGTAAGCTAGGAGGGCGCCTTCGGTCGAGTGAATGGAGTCAGCACTCTCGGCGGCGGCTATCTGAATTTCGTCGACTTCTTCATGCGTGCGCTGGGTAGTGGGGTCGAAGCGCCGGATACTCTCGATCTCGTCACCAAAGAAATCAATGCGATAGGGCTTGTTCGCATCGTAGGGGTAGAGGTCAATCAGGCCGCCTCGGGTCGCGATCTGTCCAGGCTGTTCGCAGAGAGCTTCGGAGTCGTAATCGAGATCGCTTGAGAGTGTGGCGATCAATTCGGAAAAGGAGTGTGACTGGCCAACCCTTAGGGTGAGGCGTTGCTGCGCAAAGGCTACTTTGTTGGGGCAGGCAGCCATTAGGGCTTCGGGAGTGGCGATGAGCAGTCGTTTACCCGCTGAACTGGTGAGAAGTGCGCTGAGCACAGTGAGACGGTCGCAGATACGGTCAGCGCGGCGCTGTGCGTCGATGTTGGGCGGAGGGTCTTCGGGGAAGTAAAGGACTTGAAGGGGCGTTTTGGCTCTAGCCCAGAGGGCGTAGGTATCGAGTTCGGTGGCGAGTTCTTGTGCGCGGCGCGGATCAGCGACGAGGGCGACAGTGATTTCTATGTCGTTACTTTGCGCTAGGGAGTAGAGCAGTGGGGCACGTGCCTCCGTGCATACGCCGTGATAGAGCGTGTGTTTGCTGGGCGAAGGTTTTTGTTTTTTGGGCACAGGTATTTCATTCGTGGCGAGCGAGCAAACTCACGCTACGTTACGCGAGATTTTCTAGCGCGGCCTTCGCTGCCTTAGCTTCGGCGGTTTTTTTTGAACTGCCTATACCACGGCCTAGTTCCTTACCACCTAAAGATACTGTGGCGGTGTAACTGCGCTCGTGGTCGGCACCCTCAGCTGAGAGTTCTGCGTAGGTAGGCACTTCGCCTTTGTGGTGTTTTTGCGACCACTCTTGGAGCTTACCTTTTGGGTTTTGACTGCCGGCAGCTAGCACGAGGGCTTCAATTTGGCTGTCGAATAGATGCAAGATGGTCTCGCGCGCGGCCTTGACCCCGCCATCTAGGTAGACGGCTCCGATGAGGGCTTCAAGGGCATCTTCGAGCATCGCCTTGCTCGGCTCGGGGTGGTGCTGGCGGTGTGCGTCGCTGACCTCGAGATATTTGCCGAGACCTTTAGCGGTCGCGGCGCGAGCGAGGGACTTGCCATTAACGATACTGGCACGGCAGCGGTCGAGCGCGCCTTCATCGGCCTCGGGAAATTTTACATACAGAGCTTCTGCAATAATGAGGTCGAGCACAGCGTCGCCTAGAAATTCGAGGCGTTGGTTGTCGCCACCAACTCGCTTGCAGCTTGAGTGAGTGAGGGCGAGTTTGAACAGAGATTCATCCTGGAAATCGTGTTGAGTGATAGGTTCGTATGACATTTTAGTGAAAAAGTTGAGCTAATTGGGTTTACTGCTTGCCCAAAGGTAGAGGGCACGATTATGGCTTGTATTAGCTCATTTTAGACTGGCTGCAAATGCCAGAATCGTATTTGCCCTCATTTATTTTACTTACCTTGCCAAACGCAACAACGCCCGCCTCGAAGACTAAGGTTTTTGTCCTAGATACTAATGTTCTCCTGCACGATCCGCAGTGCCTGCACAAGTTCGAGGAAAATACAATCGCGATACCTGTCGAAGTCCTCGAAGAACTCGATGGTAAGAAGTCTGCTCCTGGCGAGTTGGGCTTCTCGGCACGAAAGATACATAGAGACCTCCGGGCACTCTTCGATGAGGGCTTGGAATCACCGCCCGAGCTAAATGGTAAAGGTAGCTCTGCTCTAAGCTGCGGCTTACCGAATGGTGGTCGCCTCGTCGTTGTGATCAACGACTACATGGTGAGCGGCGATTCTGATAATCAGGGTTTGAATCGTTTGAAGGCCACGCTCGTCAACATGGAGAAAATGGATAGCCGTATTTTGGCCTCGGTTTTTTTCCTAAAGGAGGTCTGTCCCGATAGTCGAGTGATTCTGGTAACGAAGGACGCCAACATGGCGCTCAAGGGTATCGCGCTAGGTCTTGAAGTAGAGGACTACATGAACGATAAAGTGACCTCTGCCAAACTCGGTAGCGGTTGTAAGACGATCGAGGTCAGCGACGAAGACTATGAGCGCTTCCTCGAGGAGCACGGCGTGGACCTTCTTCCCGAACAAACGAGCCATCTATTTATCAACGAATACATCTTTCTCAGTAACGGAGAGATTAGCGAGCCTGCGCGTTATCGTGGTGATGGACAGGTTGACAGTTTGATCCTTGGCTCAGATGTGGGTGTAAAAATACCGAAAGGCATACGTATTCATCCCCTCAATTCAGAGCAACGCATGCTTATGGATGCACTCTTGGATGAAGACATTAAGTTAGTCACTTGCAGTGGAAAAGCGGGTACAGGTAAAACACTCGTTTCCATAGCTATGGCGCTCTTCCAAGCGATTGGTGAGGATAACCTATACGAGCGTGTATTCATTACACGCCCACTGGTGCATATCGGCAAAGACACTGGCGCGCTGCCTGGCACCCTGGATGAAAAAATGGCGCCCTATATTGCCCCATTTTTTGATAACCTTGAAGTGCTCTATAGTAATCGCAAGGTGGTCAAACAACCCGATATGCATGAGGATGATGCGGTGAGCCGTATCACTTCGACGCGCAAGCGTAAGAAGGCGATGGCTAAGCTGGCCAAGCAGCCGAGCCAAGGTGACGAAGGTGAGGAGGAAAGTAAGCCACGTAAGCCTTTCCAGTTTCTCTTCGACTACGGAATGGTCGAGGTCGAAGCGATGACATTCATACGCGGGCGATCGCTTTCGAACACAATTTTTATCATTGATGAGGCGCAGAATTTGACCCCGCACGAAGCGAAGACGGTTGTTAGTCGTATGGCTGAAGGTTCGAAGGTGATACTACTCGGAGATCCCTATCAGGTGGACAGCATGTTTCTTGATGCCTGGTCAAACGGACTGGTGCATACTGCGCAGAGGCTTAAAGGTACGGACATAACCGCACACTTGGAACTAACTACCGGGGTGCGTTCCGAGCTTGCGGATTTGGCGGCAGACTTGTTGTAGGAATGGAGGATGGCGCTCCTGTGCAACTAACTTTATCTGCGGATAGGCAGTAACCAAGCCCTTGTTCTAACCCTAGTAAGGCAGCGGATACTTCGAAACTAGTTCAGCAATGCGCCCTTTGACTCTTTCAATTGTGTCGTCTAGGTCGTCGGTATCGATTGCTTTAAGCACGCGATCGATGCAGTCGGCGATGATCACCATATCGTCCTCGACGAAGCCTCGGCTAGTCACGGCGGGTGTGCCGAGGCGTATACCCGATGCTTTGAAAGGAGAACGTGTCTCGAAGGGGACTGTGTTTTTATTACAAGTAATGTGAGCCAGATCGAGTGTCTCTTGTGCGACCTTCGCGGTGAGTTCGGGTAAGTTGGCGCGTAAATCGACAAGAAATAGATGGTTATCTGAGCCGCCAGAAATCAATTTGTAGCCGCGCTCCATCATAGCAGCGGCAAGGGCTTTTGAGTTGGCCACAACTTGGGCTGCGTAGGTCTTGAAGCTAGGCTTGAGGCACTCGCCAAAGCAAATGGCCTTGGCTGCGATGACATGCATGAGTGGACCACCTTGACCGCCCGGGAACATGGCTGAGTCGATTGCTTTGGCATGCTCTGCTTTACAAAGTATAAGACCGCCGCGTGGACCACGAAGTGTCTTATGCGTGGTCGTCGTGACAAAGTCGGCGTGGGGCACGGGGGAGGGGTGCGCTCCGCCGGCGACGAGCCCTGAGATGTGCGCGATGTCGGCGAAAAGATAGGCGCCGACGGAGCGGGCAATCTCACCCATGCGTTCGAAGTCTATGATGCGCGAGTAGGCGGATGCGCCTACGGTGATCATCTTTGGCCTTTCTTTCTCGGCGACAGCAGCCAACTCGTCATAATCAATTAGACCGGTGTCTTCGCGTACTCCGTATTGAACGAATTTGTAGAGCTTACCCGAGAAATTGACTGGGTTACCGTGGGTGAGGTGACCGCCGTGGGCAAGATTCATGCCGAGCACCTTATCGCCGGGCTGAAGCACTGAAGTGTAAACTGCAAAATTGGCCTGCGAGCCAGAGTGCGGCTGCACGTTCGCATGATCCGCGCCGAAGAGCTCCTTCGCGCGGGCGATGGCTAGGTCTTCGACCACATCAACATGCTCGCATCCGCCATACCAGCGTTTGCGTGGGTAGCCTTCGGCATACTTATTCGTGAGCACGCTACCCTGCGCTTCCATCACTGCCGGATAGGTAAAATTTTCGGAAGCGATGAGCTCGACGTGGTTTTCTTGTCGATGGCGCTCGGCGGCGATGGCAGCGGCGATCTCAGGGTCGATCTCAGAGACCGTGCTAGCGTTGAGGGCGGGACTAGATGTGACGGTGGTCATGGTATGATTGTTGCGTGAATTAGAATTTTGAACTTCTGTTGTAAGTATACTTTAGAAGGGCCAGACCCAATCGCGAACCGAGCGGCTATTTTTTTCGTTTGTTTCTTCGGCCACTGAAGAATCGGTAATATTTTCAACAGTCGTTTCAATGGTGATTCCTTCGGCGGCCTTATCTGGCTCTGGCACCTCTAAGGCGTCTGTCGCAGTTTCGGTTACGCTAACTTGCTCTGCGGAGCCTTTTTCGCTCCAGAAAGGCCACCACCATGGGTCTGTATCGCTGGCTTCTTCAAATTCTTGTTTTAACATGGCATCGGCCGATGCGGCGTCTTCATCTTCACCAAAAGGCCATACCCAGCGAGCGAAGGTGCGCCCCCAGCCTGCGGTTTCTTGTTGAGCGGGGTCGATGCCAGCGGCTTCCGCGAGCTTAACAATTTGTAGGGCGACTTGTTCGCGGCCTTTTAAGTGTTCGGCTAGCTTTGCTCTGTCTGCAGGCGCGACGGCAAGAGTGCGAGTGGGCACGCCGTCGAGTGGGCGGCCAGCGGGATACTCGTAGATGACGAAGCCCCGCCCGATGGGGCTGAGGATTTTACGCATCCCATCGTCCCAGCGCATAAAGAGGTCTTGCCCCTGCATCCGCCAGTCGCCTTCGAGACCACTGTCGAGCGTTGTGCTGAGTCCGCCGAAGCGAGAGAGCGTGATGCGTTCAAAACGATTTTCGGAGAGCTTTACGATCCAATCTCCGCGGTAAAAGGAGCGGGCGTTTTTACGACTAGAAAAGGCGATGCCGCCTGTATAAATCTCCCGTTCCGCCCGGTAACTAGCCGCCCATGTGTGGGATACTCGATCCTCTATGATACGAGAGGCGGGTCGCATTACTGTCTCGTCATCTTCGATGATTAGACCTGGCTCCACCATCTTGTAAATAAATTCGCGCTTGTTCGGGCGGAGAATGGAATAGTGACCGCTATCCCAAGTAATGTGCAACTCGCTGCCTTGTTTGGCCCAAGATCCGCGGAGGCCGTCTTCGCCACCAGCGTTCGTCGCTGCGGAGCGGTCGGACTCGACGAATACATATTTTGCGTTCGTTTCGTCTTCGCCGATTTTCCAGATACCGATAAAGCCTTTGGCTCGATCACGGTCGGAGGCGATCTCGCTTGCTTTTGTAGGGGGCTTCGCCCATTGACCAAGTATTTCGGTGGGCACTTGTTGTGCTTTGGTCGTGTAGGCCTCTTTGCCGCCCGCGTCGAGATGGGTCATAGCGAAGCCTAGGCTGTCGCCCTCAATTCGGTGCTGGCTGCCATCTTCCCAAGTGAGGGTGGCTGTCTCGCCTTCACTCGCCCAAGTTCCTGAGTAGACAGTCTGATCGGTATTATCGCCCCAGAAGTAGGAGGCTCGATTCTGGCTCTTGAGCATTACAATGAGCGCACCTTTTTCCGGCGTATCGATCTGCCAAGTGCCTCGGAAAAGTTCGTCCTTACTCTGGCCTTGGGCGCTCAGACCCAGTAAGCTAGAGATCGCGAGACCGCAGAAAATTACGTTTATAGATCGAAAAAATCGGGTGCATCTCTGTGCGGAGAATATAATCATACTAAGTGCCTATTTTTCGCAGTCATAACAGGCAAGAATTAATCGTGGAGCTTTTGCGTTTCGGCCAGGTGGACCTTTCGTATTTGCCGCTGAGGCTTTAATCCTGAAGCCACTACAAATTAGTCGCGTTTTCCAATACGCGAGAAATCCAGTAGGCTGCGACTAATTCGTCCGCTATCAAGCGCGGCGCGGTCGGTATTCGGATCTGAATCAGTAACAAAGCCATCCGAGTAACGGAAGGTGAACTTTCCTGGGCTGGACTCGGCAAATAAGCTGCCAAGCTGTAGCTTGGCAGGGAAGGTCTCGATGATAGGCGTGTCAGATGCCGTTTCGACCGGGAAGTTGACATTGACCACAGTGCCAAGGTGCTTTTCGGACGTGGCTAGAGTTTCGACTGCCATCTTCGCGGCATGCGCAGCGGCTGCTTTGAGGGAAGCATTGAAATCACCGTCCGCTAGCCCCTGGGAATCTCGGATTTTCTCGAAAAGGTGATTAGGCACACATTTACTGAAGGCTATGGCCGGCAGATTCCAGAGCACGCCCTCAATCGCGCCGGCCACCGTGCCAGAGCTAAGAATGAGCGATTCGGTAGTGTTAAAACCAATATTGATACCGGAAATCACAATATCAGGCTTTTCGGAAAGCAAGTTGCCGAGGGCGATGTTGACACAATCCGTCGGCGTGCCGCTGATCGACCAAGCTTCGACGCCATCAGGGAAATGCGAGGGGCTAAGGATCGCTTCGAGCTCGCCATGGCGCGTCATGCTACGACCCGTCCAGCTCTGCTCCAAGGCTGGGGCGGCGACGGAAACACGAAATTGGGGCAGAAGCGCTTCCACCAATCGGTGTAGAAAGGCGGATTCGATCCCGTCGTCGTTGGTGACCAATGCATGTGGTTTCATAGTTAAAGCGCTAAATGAAGTTAGATATTCTTTGAGGTTAGAAAATGAAAACTTCATTCACTAAGCTAACGGTAGCTTGAGCACCTCAGCAGGTGCCTCGCTTATCCGCTTGCGCAGATCATCGCTCAGCTCGGTAGACTGCAGTTCGCCACCTTCGTCAAGTTTGGCTAGGATCGTCGTCATGTGCCCTTTACCCGCTTGCGTGCGGCTGCCATCTTCGTTGCGGCGGAAAATGCGAAACTGATAGTCAATCGCTCGATCTTTGACCGATTTAACGGCTAGGTGGATATCAATCGTGTCCCCAAATCTCAGTGGAGCGGAGAATTTGCACTCGGCACGCGCCCGTGGCCAGCCGACTAGTTCGCCCGGTTCGGTGCGGATCAAGTCCACCCCTGCAGCCTCGAAAAAGTCGCGCTCCGCCGTCTCCATATATTTAAAAAAATTAGAAAAGTGGACGAGTCCCGCCATGTCGGTCTCGGAAAACTCGATTCGGCGCGTAGAAGTGTGTTCGTATGGCATAAATTAGAAATGACAAAGCAGGGCGCATTGGCAACCCGGAGCTTTGATTATCTGACTAATAATCTCTAGCCTCTTAACAGAGTCAATTAGGGCTGTTCGTCTGCAGGTTGCCGATCGCAAATAGAAATAGGTATATACCTCATTATAATATAAGTTATATGAATAACATATAGATAGATTTTATATCTTATTATTGAAACTCGAATGAGCTAAAAGCAACCAGCCGATCATCAGGCATAATCCACCGAGCGGTGTTACTGGACCGAGCCATTTTGGCCCATCGAGTGCCAGTCCATAAAGTGAACCTGAAAATAGTAGGCTGCCGACCACGAAGCAGGGACCTGTCATTTTTGGTATAGGATTCGATAAACCATTACTTGACAAAAGTATAAGGGCTAAAGCGTGCCACATCTGGTAGCGCACAGCAGTTTCCCAGGTTTGAACCGAATCATGCGCGCTCAGTGTTTCTTTAAGGGCATGCGCACCAAATGCGCCGAATAGCACTGCGCTGAAGGCAAGTATCGAGCCCAGAAGTCTATATTGGTGGGTCATAGGCATAAAAATGGTGCTTAATTGAACCTTAGATACGGTTTTAACTTACAATCTGACTAGGAAACCAATATTCGTGGTAGTGGCAATTCGCTGCGCGGTCAGATTAGTTTTCCTAAAGGTCAGGTCACGAAGGTCCATATACCCAACTTCCAGCAGTAAATGCAGACCATTTTACTCAGAAAGTGATGTTTAATACAATAAAACAAACAACATCTAAACTACAATATGAAAAACGAAATAGCTATCGCATCTGCATTCTTTGCATCATCTTGCTTCTCCTTTGCGGAGATCGTATTAACTGAGAGTCTCTCAGTTGAAGGTTTCGCTGATATGTCTTACTCGCGCACTGAAGATGATTCAGCTGCTGCCGATCAAACTGAAAATAGCCACAGCCTCGATCAAGTTGAAATTACCTTCTTATTGGATTTCGATGCAGTTACTGCTCAGATCGACCTTCAGTGGGAAGATGGAACGGGCTATTCTGTCGATCAAGCTTTCACTTCCTACTCTCCAAGTAATGGCATTGTAATCACAGTTGGTCGTTATGATTCTATGCTAGGATTTGAGGCCTCCGAGCCGACTGGTCTCTTCCAGTATTCTGGTGCTTACAGTAGCGACACGGAGATATTCATAGATAACGACGTATCATACAGTGAAATTATTACTCCAGAGACTAATAGCGGTCTTAAGGTTTCCTATGAGACCGATACTGACTTCTTTGCTATCTCCTTGCAAGATGGAGCTTTCTTTGGAGACGGTCGTCTTGGTAGTGATACTGAGAGTGATGCATTAGTAAACCTCGTAGCTCAGTTGACAGGCAGTGTAGCTCCAGAATTAAGCGCTTATGCTGTTGAGGCGGCTTATGCTAAAGATCTGGGTAACGGATTCAATGCGTTCGTAGGTGCGGTCTTCGAGACTACAGAAGTTGGAAGCGGTGCTAATGACTTCGAAATTGAATCAGCTGCAATCAATGCCTTCACAAGCTATGAAATAGGTGCTTGGTTGTTTGTTGGTGAGTATACCATGACAGTGCACGATGTTTCCACTGTTGGTGAACTTGAGATCGATAGTTTCCTTATGATGGCTAATTGCAGCTATTCCGACCGAGCATCGATCACTGGTCGTGTCTCGCATGTAGATGCCGATGATATCCTTGAAGCGACTAAGTTCACTCTCGCTCACAATTATGCTTTCACAAACAATCTGTTATTAGTTGCTGAAATCAGCGCTGTTGACTACGAATTTGAAGGTGGTGCAGATGGTGAGACACTTGAAGGTGCGCTTGAATTGCTCTTCACTTTCTAATTAGGCCCTGCCTGATTAAAAAGTAAAAGCAAATTACATTTTAATAGCCCTCCGGTTCGAAGGGGGGCTTTTTGTGCGCCTAGGGCGAACGCTTCCTACATCATTTCGGCGGTGATGCGACACCGGTTAGCGTCCTTGCCGGGCGATATTAAATGAGCTTGCTTGTCCTTGGGACTATCGACGCACTGAGCACTTATGAAGGATGATACCAATCTTGAAGAAAAGACCCTGCTCGATTGGGCGCTTCGTCTTTGCCCAGATTCGCCGCGTAAGCGGATCAAGGAGTGGATCGCGGCGGGTCGTTTCTGCCTTGATGGGCGTGTCGTAACGAAAGCGGGCATGCGACTGGCGAATCCTGGTGACTCCCTTGCCATGGGTAAGCCTGAGAAGTCCGCGGTGGCCTGGGGGCACCGCAAGCGGATCCATCCCAAGTTGGTATTAATCTATTTAGATAGCGATCTTGCCATCGTCGATAAAGAGGCAGGCCTCTTGTCAGTGCCGACCGAGAATCAATCGAAGATTTCGGCACTCGAAGTGTTGAGCAATTATTTGAACGACGCGCGTGGTGAGGCGACCCGTCGCAGTTTTTTCGGCACCGCAGATCCGGTCAAGACGCTCCCCGTTCACCGGTTAGATCAATATACAAGTGGGCTACTCTGCATCGCGCTGAACGACAATGCCAGGCAGCACCTGATCAAGCAGCTCCGTAGCCACAACTTTCTCCGCGAATACATTGCCTACGGGGACGGGGATGCAGCTACAACAGAGGGCACTTGGCATAATTATCTCAAGCTAGACGAGCGCGGCTACGATCAAAAACTTTTCGCAGAGCCCGAAGCAGGCGCGACCGAGGCGGTGACGCATTATCGAGTCGAAGAGGTTTTTGCTCATAACCACGTGGCGAGGCTTCGTATACGTCTTGAAACGGGTCTTAAACACCAGATTCGGATACAAGCGGCCGCGCATGACATGCCGCTGATTGGCGATCGAATCTACCACCCAAGCACACAGAAGGCTGTTGGTCGAAAGGGCGCTCAGCTGCCCTATGGTTTTAAGCGGCAAGCGCTGCACGCTGCGACGATAGGCATTATCCACCCGACTAGCGGTAAGAAGCTAAAGTTTCAGTCCAAAATTCCTGGCGATATGCAACTACTTGAAGAGCGCTTAAAATCATCTAAGGGCGAAGCTTAAATAGGGCGCCAGGCGAGAAATCATTCAGGATGGATGGTTCAAGCTTGTACCTTCAGTGCCAGCCCCTTCCTTTTCGCTTGAACTCAAGGGCAGGCTTGGCATCTTACCGTGCTTTTCTCTCTATCAACGGTTTACCATTATGAGCACATTACTCATCAGTCTTTTAACTCTCTTCCTTTTGCTGATCTCGGCATTTGTCATTTTAATCGTGCTCATGCAAAAAACTAGCCAGAGTGGCGGTATGGGTGCCGCACTTGGTGGTGGTGCTGCTGAGTCTGCTTTCGGCTCGGACACAAACAATATCCTGACTAAGGGCACCGTTTACGGAATTATCGCATTTTTCCTCGTCGCCTTGGGCCTCTATTTGCTCTACCAAGCTCAATCGGCTAGTGTGACTCCTGAGGTGGATATGAATACGCTCATCTCTTCTCAAGAAGAACAGCCAGTCGCAGAAACGATTGCTGAGGTTGTCGAATCGATAGATGATGCTTCGGACGATCCGCAGCCCGCCACTAATTAATGCTACTTCGGGAAACGTATTTTCTAAAATTATTTAAAAGGTCAGCTGTTTGCGGTTTAACCGTAGCTGGCCTTTTTTGTGCCTATTTACAAGTAACTGCCCAAGTCCGTTTGGGCGGCGAACGTGCGTCTCGTTTTATGGATCGCATCGATGTGGAAGAGGGGGCACAACGCCTATCTGCATTTCGGCGACAACGCCTCGAAGGCGACTTTTGTTTCGAATTTGAGTTGGCGCATAAGCCGCGTCGAGGTCGCACGATTCCTTACGCAGGAATCATGTGGGGCTCATGGAATGAGTCGGGCCCGATCACGCGCTTTCGCGTTTCCTCAGTTCGGCCAAAAGATGGCGAATCTGTAAATTCGTCGGAAGAGGTTGAATTAATTATACAAAATGGAGTCACTCCAAAGGCATGGATACGCCGAAATGATGGAAGTGACTTTGAGCTGATCGAAGGTGAGGCATTGTTTGAGCCCATCATACCTGGTTTGCTTTATTCGCCATTCGATTTGCAGATGCCATTTGTATACTGGAAAGACTTTACTTACGAGGGACCGACTCTCGTTGGAGTGACCCGTGTCGCGCAGCAGTTTCTAATGCAACCACCAGTTTTATCTGCCAGCGCAGAGCGGGGCATCAGTGGCGTGCGCGTGGGCCTTGACGATACTTATAATGCACTATGGAGAGTTGAAGTTATGAATGCTGAAGGTGAAGTATCATCACGCTTCGCCGTGGAGAGCTTTAAGAAAGTTCAAGAGCAATACATCGTCAAACGTATCACTCTTACGGACTATAATTCGAAAGACCGAACGACCTTCGAAGTGAAAGCCGCCGCGCTTGGTATATCTTCAAGCCGCGATTTATTTTGTCCGAAAAGTGCGCGATCATTTGACGCATCTATTCCATCTTCGATGAAAGAATTATAGTTTTATCAAACGTAAGAATTTTAAGTTTTAGTTCCGAGTAACAGCTAACGTTGACTCTTAGATTTTATGTTGACTTAGAGTATATAAAAACCAGTTTTTGAAATAGCCTGTATGGCGTTGCGTATGAGCAATAAAAAATCTACCCCGTTATCTTTTGATCTTCAGCAAGACCTGTTCGGTAAGCTGAAAGAGATTCAACGTCAAACAGGGGCACGCTCTATTAGTGAAGTTGTTCGCTACGCGGTTAGTCACCTAGATGCTTCCGAATTGAAGCTATCAAATAAATCGCACCGCCAAATTTCTGTCCGTTTGTCCGATGAACTTCGTCAACGACTGGTTAAGTTGAGCAAACAGCAGAAAGTCAGTGTAGGTGAGTTGTTAAGAGCTGCGTTAGATTCTCTACCAGACCAACTCCCAGGCTTTAACCCTGAAACTATTATGCCTAAGAAAAAAGCAACAAAGAAAAAAGTAGTTCGCAAAGCACCAGCCAAGAAAAAGGCTGTTAAGAAAAAAGCCGTAAAAAAGACGGTTAAAAAAGCAGTGAAGAAAGTAGCCAAGAAAAAGGTCGCTAAAAAAGCACCCAAGAAGAAGGCCGCTAAGAAAGCTGTGAAGAAAAAAGCAGTGAAGAAAGTAGCCAAGAAAAAGGTCGCTAAAAAAGCACCCAAGAAGAAGGCCGCTAAGAAAGCTGTGAAGAAAAAAGC
>QOOZ01000031.1 GCA_003331195.1 Puniceicoccaceae bacterium
AATTGCACACACTATTATTTAAAAAAACACCTGTTTTGTCTATTTTATTGTGCATATATGTGCAACGCTAAGTCCAAATGCTGGGATTTTTTTGGGGGGGAGGAATCGCCGCTAGGGTAAAACTTACAGGCGCAAGGGTCGTGCACTCCTGAAAAGGGCAGGCCCCATATTGCTAAGGGATTCGAGCTAGCCGCTGATCAAAGATAATCTTCTGTTACGATTTTATGCACAAAGAATAAAATATCTGTAGCCCTGAACTCCATAATGATTAAGATTATCCTACTCTCTGCGCTCAACACCCTTTTAATACTACCCTCAGTCGCCTCTGCGGCGACGACTGATAAACTGGAAAATGCCCCTCTCGAGAAACAATTCTTGGGTGGAGCTTTTTTGTTTTATTAATGTGAATACCTGTAAGCGCACGGACACATCTACCCACAAATCTGGCCACGATTAATTCTGAAGTATACTGTCCCGGCAAATATTTATTTACGGATTTGATAATCAGTTTTATCCGCAATGTGCTTCTGTATACTCTCGAAGGCGGCGTTGACTTCTTTGTCTTTCAGGGTGCGGTCAGTCGCGCGGAAGGACATCGTGAGCGCGAGGCTCTTTTTACCTTCGGGGAGGCCTTCACCCTCGTAGAGATCAAAGATGCAGACGCTTTCGCAGTTGAAGCCTTGGGTCGCTTTCTTGGCGAATTTGGCGACGTCTTTCTCGACATCGCCTGCATGGACGGATTGATCGACGATGAGTGCGAGGTCCTTGGCGGAAGCGGGCTGATTACTGACTCCGCTGTGGCGTCCGCTTTTGGCTTTACGCTCAAAGAATTTTGGAGTCATTAAGATCGAACCGGCGATCACGGGTGTGGTTAGATCCCAGCGTTCTTTTAAGGTGGCGATGTTGAGGAGACCGCAAGTGGCTTGGAAGCCCATCTTGGCAAAGTCCCCTGCTTCGGCGGATTGTCCACTTTGCCAGAGCTTGCAGTCTTCAATTGGTTTGAAGCTGAGCTTGCTGGCAGCGGTGCCTGCAATATCTAAAATTGCGCCAGAGATTGTCTTGGCGGTGTAAAAATCGGCGACTTCGCGCTGACGCCACTCGCGAGAGATTTGATCGGCGACGATCACGAAGCCGACAGAGACAAGTTCGACCATCTCGCCTTTGACTTCGCGGTAGACGTGTCCACGCTCAAAAAAGCGTGTGGCACCCGTGCCGCGTGCGGCATTGAGTTTGAGCACGTCGAGGAGGCCGGGAAGAAGCGATGCACGAAGATGGCTTTGGTCGCTCTGAAGCGGGTTATCCAATGCGAGGACTTTATGGCTTTCTTCGCCAAAAAAGAACAGCGTCTCGTCGGGATCACGGAGCGAATAGAGAAAGGCTTCGTTGAAGTTTTGCCCGGTCAAGTAATGAGCCACGGCTTCGTTAACGGTGTAGATACGGTGGTCATCATCGTTGATGCCGCGGGCAACGACTTCGGACTCGGGTATCTTATCGGTACCGTGTACGCGGATGATTTCTTCAATGAGATCGACGTCGCGCTGTAGGTCTTGGCGATAGGATGGGATGGCAACTTCCCAACGGACCCCGCCATCGGCTTCGTCATGGATGGAAACACCGAGTCCAAGAGATTCGAGGACGGCTTGCATTTCAGCGTCGCTGATATCGAACCCAATGAAAGTACGGACACGTGCTGGGTAGAGCTTGACCTCGGAAATTGTGGGAGAGTCTGCGCCCTCTTCAATCAGCTTACCATCAACGGTGCCGCCAGCGACTTCGAGAATGAGGCCGACGGCGCGAAGGGATGCGTGGATGACGCCCTTGGGGTCGACGCCACGTTCGAAGCGGTAGGAGCTGTCAGAAGAGAGATTGAGCTTTCGTGCGGTCGCACGGATTGAGGTCGGTGAAAAATAAGCAGCCTCTATCACAATATCAGTGGTCGTTTCTTCAAGCTCGGCATCAAGAGAGCCCATGACACCGGCAATGACTAAGGGACGCTCTGCATCTGCGATGACTAACATCTTACTAGTGAGCTTACGTTCGACCTCGTCGAGCGTAGTGATCTGTTCCCCTTCACTCGCCATGCGGACAACTAGCTTGTTGCCCTTTATTTTGGCTGCATCAAATGCGTGCAGAGGTTGGCAGGTTTCGTGAAGCACGTAGTTGGTGACGTCGACGACGTTGTTGATCGAACGCTGGCCAGTGCCTTCAATCGCATCCTTGAGCCACTTGGGACTGGGGCCGACTTTAACGCCTTTAATGCAGATTGCAGTGTAATGTGGGCAGACCTCGGGGGCGCTGACCTCGACGCCGGAAATGAGTGCTTCCCCTACGGAAGCGTTTTCTGTGCTGACGTTGACCTTGGGATACTTGACGGCTAGACCAAACTTTGCGGCGAGCTCACGAGCGACACCGATGTGGCTGAGCACGTCGACGCGATTGGGTGTGATCTCGAGCTTGAGGACTGTGTCTGCGTCGGTGTAGAGCTCGTTGACGGGTGTGCCGAGGGCGGCGTCATGATCAATGATCATGATGCCTTCGTGATCTTGGCCAATTTGTAGTTCCTTTGCGGAACACATCATGCCGTCGGATGGCTGGCCTCGAAGCATGGATGCCTTGATCTTGAAATCTCCTGGAAGGACAGCGCCTGGTAGCGCGACCATGACCTTGTCACCATTGTTAAAGTTTTTGGCACCGCAGACGATGTCATGGACTTCACCCTCCTTACCAGTGCTTACTTTGCAGCATCTCAGGCGGTCGGCGTCGGGATGTTGACAGTATTCAATAACTTGACCGACCACGACCTTGTCGAGCTGGGGCGGACCGAGCTTTTCAATTTCTTCGATGTCGAAGCCAAGGAGTGGTAGGACCTCTTGCAGGCATTCAGGAGAATGCTCAACAGGATCGAGATCGATATAGTTTTTAAGCCAGTTGTAGGAAATTTTCATGGGAAATAATTTTAGACGCTAAAATAGAAAGAATCTTAAAATTTTGGGTCTTTTGTGCCCTCTTACGGCAATTCATTCTTAGGCAAACTGTTTTAGAAAGCGTACGTCGTTTTGATAATAATAGCGAATGTCATCGACGCCTTGGAGGATCATAGCGATGCGCTCGATGCCCATACCAAAGGCGTAGCCAGTATAGACTTCGGGATCGATCCCGACGGCCTTGAAGACTTCAGGGTCAACCATACCGCAGCCCATGATTTCGAGCCACTTGTTGCTGAGCTTGCCAAGGTCGGGCGAAAAGAAGTCCATCTCGAAGCTGGGTTCCGTGAAGGGAAAGAAACTCGGACGGAGGCGAGTCTTGGCCTTGGGGCCGAAGATGGTCTTCACGAAGTGATCGAGCGTAGCTTTGAGATCGAGGAGCGTGACGTCTTTATCCACATAGAGCCCTTCGATCTGGTGGAAGTTAGCGCTGTGGGTGGCGTCGGGTGTGTCGCGGCGGAAGCAACGACCAGGCGCGACGATGCGGATCGGAGGCTTCTGCTTCAGCATGGTGCGGATCTGCACGGTCGAGGTATGGGTGCGTAGAAGATACTTCTCCTCGCCCTCTTTGCTGACGTTGTTCACGCTAAGATCGTCAGGCAGGTAGTAAGAATCCTGCATGTCGCGGGCTGGGTGGTCGGAGGGAATATTGAGGGCGTCGAAACAATAATGCTCAGACTCCACCTCGGTAGCCTCGGCGACAGAAAATCCAATACGGCGGAAAAGGTCCACCATCTCTTCTCGGACTTGAGCGATCGGGTGCAGAGTGCCGCGAGTGGAGTCGGGGCTCGGCAAGGTCGGGTCGATGGCCGGGCCTATCTTAGCGGCGAGCTCGGCGGCTTCCAGACCTTCTATCAGGGAGGCGAAGGCAGCTTCGACGGCCATCTTAGCTTCGTTGATTGCCTTACCCATGGCAGGCTTATCCTCTTTAGGGACCTTGCCCATACCCTTCATGACATCAGTTAGGACACCTTTAGGTCCCGAAATGGTGGCTTTATAAGCCTCGAACTCTGCGCGCGTCTTAATGGCGGGCACTTTCTCCCTAACATCGGCAACGATAGTATTTAGATCTTTTTGCATGGCTATAATCAAAATAGTAAACCAACAAGGCTTTCAGCCTGTGGCGGATTGTCGAGACGGTTTTCGGGCAAAACTAAGCTTGTAGTCTGAAATGCGGGCTGAACTGCCCTCAGGCAAAAGCGAGCACCTCTACTCGGTGTCCATAAGCTGCTAAAACAAAGTGCTTATTGAAAGTTTCGATCCGACCAGAGACCGCATTTACCACCGATTCACGCGTCCGATGCGTGAGGGTAAGACTCTAGATATTTGCGCCCGAGTGGATACGGATTTTAACGCAATGTTAAAGAAGTTAGGACTCCAAGCAACGGCGCATAGCCAACACGGCCAAGGCTCGATGGCTTAATTTACTTTTGATGGATTCGCCCAGTTCTGCGAAAGACTCGCTATGGCCTTCTGGCACAAAAACAGGATCATAGCCGAAGCCTTCTGTACCCGCGGGAGCTTTGGCAATCCTACCCTCGCAGGCACCCTCAAAAAATTGCTCACCGCCACTAGGGTCGATTAGGCAAAGCACACATCGGAAACGCGCTGCTCGTTGAGCTGCAGCTTGCTCTTCGAGTTCAAGTAAGAGCTTATTCAAATTATGGAGGTCACTCGCGCCCTCCCCGGCATATCGTGCGGAGTAGATGCCAGGCGCGCCACCAAGTGCATCGACTTCGAGCCCTGAGTCGTCCGAGACGATCCATGCATCTTTTGGAGCAAGTGCTCGCAGGGCTAAGGCTTTAATCCGCGCGTTGGCTCCAAATGTGTCACCGTCTTCAAGCACATCGGGCATACCACCACAGACTTTTGCAGAAAGCACTTCAAAGCCGCAATCGTCGAGGAGGCCATCGAATTCTTCAACTTTGTGGGCGTTGCCGGTAGCCACGATCAGTTGCTTCATTTTGATAAAAATCCCCTGATGAGTCGGTCGCCCTCGAAGTTTGCTTGCCGTAAATCACGAAGCGCAAAGACTTCCTCCATCGATTGTGAGTTCCTAAGCGAACCAATGCCCGGTGCCGACGCATCCGACAGAAGCTTTGGAGCTTGATAGACGAAAAGGTAATCTGCCAAGCCACCTTCGATCACCTGGGTGGCAAGCCTTGGCCCCACTTCGACATAAACGCCACATATTCCAGCTTCGGCACATCGCTTACGGAAGGCTAGCCAATTGAGATGACCCTTGGCTTCGGGTAATTGCCAGAGCCTAATATTTAAATCCTCCGCCCTAGCCCTCAGGTGATCTGAAGCGGCATCTGCGCAGAGCACGGTCGTTTGCGAGGCAAAAGTATCTGTATAAATCTGCGGTAGAGTCTCCGCCTCAAAGGTCTTGAGTGTGCGATCAAAGACAAAGCGCTGTGGGCACCAAACTTCATCGCCGATTCGTGAACTTAGACTGGGATTATCTTTCAATACCGTATTTGCACTGACCGCGATGGCGGGGAAATATCGCCGCCATCGCATCACGTCCGCACGCGCGTTTTCCCCAGTGACCCACTTTGAATCTCCCGAGGCCGCAGCAAATTTACCGTCTAAGGTGATCGCCATTTTCGCAGCGATGAATGGCGATCTTTGGGTAATCCAATGATTAAAGATTAAATTCAGGTCGGCGCATTCTTCAGCAATAACTCCTTCGACGACTTCAATACCCGCCTCTCGGAGAATCTCTAAGCCTCGTCCTGCATGTTCAGGATTAGGGTCTTTCGCACCGATCACGACACGCGTAAATCCTGCCTCGATCAGGGCATTAGTGCAAGCACCCGTGCGCCCGCAAGTGCTACAGGGTTCGAGAGTGACGTAGATGCTAGCGCCTGCCGCAGGCTTACGACCAAGCGCTTTGAGGGCAGCGACTTCAGCATGGGCTTGCCCTGCCGCTGCATGCCAGCCTTCGGCCACGACTCCACTGGCTTCGACGATGACGGCGCCTACCATTGGGTTTGGGTGTGTTTGTCCCCAAGCCTGTTGCGCCAGTTCAAGGGCACGACGCATGAATCGCTCATCATTGGCCTTGAAGTTGCTCATCCTTTTACGTAGGGATTCCCGGCTCTTTCTCGACCGACAGAAGTCACGGGCCCATGCCCAGGATAAATAGTTGTTTCGTCGGGTAGCGAATACACCTGAGTTTTAATCGACTTCTCCAAAACCGAAAAATCACCACCTGGCAAATCGTAGCGACCCACACTTCCTGCAAAAATCACATCGCCGACAATGGCAGCCTTTTCGCAAGGCACATAGACGAGCACATTACCCGGACAATGCCCTGGAACATGGCGGATTTCCATTTTGGTCGCGAGAAGTTCGAGCTGGTCGCCACCTTTGATCCAGTGATTGATAGGTAGCTCTTTCAGTTCTAATCCTGGGATTGCGTAGCTAGCCATCTTCGAGGGCGAAGCAAACATCTCTATATCATCCGCATGGCCATAAGTTAGAATGCCCGCTTTCGCGAATTTATGACCGTCCAAGATATGATCCCAATGCCCATGCGTAAGGATAAGTGCGATGATCTGGCAGCTGTACTTCTCGGCGACCTGCACTGCCCACTCGTATGCTTCGGCAGGCGCGTCGATGATCACGCATTGCTTGAGGCTGGGCTCTAGCAAGGCATAAGCATTGGTCCCAATCGGTGGAAGTTCTTGAGATTCGATAATCATATGTGCATGTACGATGCAGGCGTAGGCGTGGGTTACAATGCGGAATTGGTCACTTAAACATTGAAGATAGCTGATCTGCGTGACTACTTGTGTGTCTCCTGAGAAATAGAAACAAAAGCTGCAACTAATTGACATTGTGCCCGATCCGCGTGAGCTTATTTTATAGGACGATGGTATTTGCTAGAATGATGAATTTAAAGGGTTTACGCCGCTTAACGCTGATCTTGTGTGGCATGAGCATGCTTGGGCTTTCGGCGCAAGAGTCTAACATTAGCAATGTCAGCGATCCAATTCTTCTGCAAAGTACACTCGTATCGCAGGCCTATGAACTTCTTGAATCGGGCGACTCGAAGGGGGCACTGAATCATTTCCAGCAAGCACTCACCGTCAACGCAGAGAACCTCTCCGCCTTACTTGGTCAAGCTATGATCTTTGCCGATCTAGAGCGTCATGCCGAGGCCTTCGCGACTTACGATAAAATAGTGGCGAACTATCCTAGTCACGCCTTTGCATGGAATGGACGCGGTCTAGCCGCTTTCAATATGGAGGACTTCGACACTGCCCTGAGCTCGTTCAAGCAGGCCACGAACGAACAACCCATCAACGGCTTTTTCTACGAGTCACTCGCATGGGCGCAAATGTGCCGTGGCGAATTTCTCGGAGCAGCCACAGCCGCCAAGATAGCGACTTTAATGTATAACAAGAGGGGCGAAAGCTCAACATATCCATTGTTGATCGCTTATTTTGCCTATCTTGAAGCGGACGATCAAAGAAACGCACAAGCCTCTCTCAATTATGCCCTTCGCAATAAGCCACTCAATGCCTGGCCATCGCCAGTCATCGATTACCTCGCTGGAAGTAGCACCGAATCCGAGTTAATCGGATATGTCCAAGATAGCGCGCAAGAGACCGAAGCACATACTTACATCGGGCTCAAGCTCCGCGCTGAGGGTGATGAGGATGCGGCCCAAAAACATCTCGAATGGGTCGCACAAAATGGAGACAAGCGTGTTTTTGAATACACCTTGGCGCGTGCGCTCAAAATTCATGACAGCGTTGTCCTGCTGGCCCCATAACGGCATGAAACAGTTCGGGAACTACCCATGATCGATTTGCAATCCGACTCTAGCTTATAAGGCTTGGACACTATGAATTTTTTGGATAAACTAGAAAAGCGCCTAGGATTCCTTGCCGTACCAAACGTCGTCGCGACGCTTATTATGGCGCAGCTTTTCATCTACGGAGTCATGCTCACAGGTCGCGTCGAATTAGAGGGTCTGCTCCTTGTACCAAAAGCCGTTTTTGGTGGCGAGTGGTGGCGACTGGCCTCCTTTATGATCGCTCCGCCCTACGTGCCGATGAGCCTGTTCCAAGGACTCTTTCTCGCATTTTTCTGGTACATCCTTTGGATGATGAGTAATACGCTGGAAGAGGAATGGGGCACCTTTCGACTCAATGTTTATTTAATCACTTGCGTCGTACTCGCTGTCGTCGGTGCCTTCCTCGGACAAGTCATTTCACCAGCAGGAACCATCTTCGTGGCACCAAGATTCCTCTATTTTTGCGTCTTTTTTGCCTTCGCTACACTCAATCCAAATATACAATTTCTGATCATGTTCATCATTCCGATGAAGGTAAAGTGGATGGCATGGATTATACTTGTATTCGGTGTCATCGCATTTTTAGCGATGCCGACCATCGGCCATCGCCTAGCTTTTGCTGCACCCTTTCTTGGGTATGTGCTCTTCTTTAGAGGTACTTTCAAAAAGTCACTGGAGAGCCGCCAGCGCCAAGCCCAGTTCGAATCTAACCGCCGTCAAGCAACTGAGGGAGCACTCCACACTTGCGAGCAATGTGGTGCGAGTGATCAGAGTGACCCAGAGCGCGACTTTCGCTACAAGTCGGTCGAAAATGATATGATTTGCATATGCAATGTTTGCCGAGAGAGCGCGACTTAATCGACATACGTAGCACTGGCTATCACTGCACTCTACATTTTCGACAGATCTTAGAGCGGTGTATTAAACCAACACGCCTATCATATAATCGCGTGAGGCAAGCACTTCTTCAGTAGTCAGTCTAGGGCTGAGCTCGAGAACCAAAGTATGTTCGGGGCGTACAAACTCAGCGATCATATTGAAATCAATGGTGCCGCTTCCTGGCACTTGATGGTCGCGTCCAGCTTCCGAGACATCGTGTAAATGGAAACCACCCAGTCGCGGCGACATCTTTTCTAAATGCTCTCGGTGATCGATCAAACCGAGCTGATGCTTGATTTGAGCATGTCCGGTATCGTGCCAATAGAGGGCGTGTTCAGGTTCACCCAGACTTTCTAGGAAATTATCGTATTCAGTGTCGATCGGCATCTCTTCCATACCTTCGCGGTTTTCGAGGCATAGTTTAAGGCCGCGCTCCTTTACTTCAGGTAAAAGTTTTTCGTAGTTTTCTTTGATCCTTGGAATGGTATTCACCGCTGCTTTGCGGATAGCCTTCATAGCCTTATCACGGCGCTTAAGGAAGGCCTGACTTTCGGATAATTCATGCGCAGAAATCTCGGACTCGTCGATCCACTTCTCTAATCGCACTTCAGGCGAGAAAAAGAAGAAAGACACACTGCCCGAATGCATGACGATGCGATCAGCTCCGACTTTAACTGCAAAGTCGAGCGTCTGCTTGGAATGGCTATTCCAAAGAGTCAGCTCACGGGAATCCTTGGATGAAGGTTGAAACAGATTCGGCGCTGCTTGATGCACAATGTTTGGCAAGGGGCAGAAATTGTGAACCGAAGAAATTTGCACAAGGCCTTCCTCGACCGCTTGAAGTATGCCTGGCACAAGCGAGAGGCGTATGCCGTGACTCAACTCGATGCGCTTAAATCCAAGACTGACCATCTCCTCTACCATTTCGTAACCATCCGTATGTCGTGAAGAACACCAGCAAGTAGAAAGAGAGAGACGATCAAGAATGTCTGACATAAAAATAAATAAATAAAAAATCCCGACGCGTGTAAGACGGGCCAGGACTCAATAGCAACCAGCGCGCAGCGCCTGTAACTTAGAAAATAAACTACATGTTCGAGTAACGAACGCGGAGCATGTTGTTGAAGTCCAACTCCTTCTTCTTGCGACGCTTAGCCTGTGCAGGTTTTACGAAGTAGCGCTTTGCACGCACATCGCGAATAATACCCTCGCGGTCGAGGCGTTTCTTAAGGCGGCGAAGCGCACGTTCCATGGGCTCACCTTTGCGGACTTTTACTTCAAGTGACATAAATACAGTAGTTGGTAATTAAAAAAGAAGCGTGAAGATGGCTTTGGAAGTGATCTCGTCAACCCTTTTTTGGGACTCATTCACCCATGCTTCAGCCTTCGCAAAGCACGGCAGGGGCGGTCAGAGGTGCTTGCTGTAATTACTCTGCCAAACTCAACGAAACGACGTTCTCAATGTGGCGGGTATGCGGGAAGAGATCAAAGGGCTGCACTTTGGTGATTTTGTAGCCACCTTCGATGAAATCTTTGAGATCGCGCGCTTGAGTGGCAGGATCGCAGGAAACATAGACTAGGCGTTGCGGACGATATTGGAGCAACTGTTGGCGGAAGCTACCGTCGCAACCTTTCCTTGGAGGATCGATGACCATAGCTGTATCCTCGGCCGGAAATTTGAGGCCCTTGAAGATCGCCTCTGCCTTCCCTATAACGAAGCGTGCATTCTGGATACCGCTGATTTTACAATTAGCCTGCGCCCAACGAACAGCTGGCTCACTAATCTCAACCCCAGCCACTTGCTCGAAAGATGTTGCCGTGGAGAGCGCAAAGAGCCCCACACCACAGTAAGCATCCACAAGGTAACGAGCACCTTCGGCGGAGGCTTCTGTCGCGACGTGCTCGACAAGGTCGGGCAGAATGTAGGGGTTGTTTTGAAAAAACTCGCCCGCTTTAAACTGAAAAGTGACCTCTCCTACTCGCTCCGAAACAATGTCTTGTGGGTTTTTGACCACACCTTCAAGCACATGCCGCATGAGCAATGTGCCGCCCCGTTGACGGCGCTTTTTACCACCAGAACGGCGAGCTTCTTCGCGGGCTTGAGGCAAAGCTGCATTGATTGCATCTGTCGCGATGGGACATTGCTCGACATCGATGATTTGATTGCGGCGACCGTATTGCAAAAACCCGATGGGCTGCGAACCATCGCGGTCTGGGCGATTGTAGTGCGGCGTGATCTTTGAGCGGTAATTGTAAACCTGCGCTGACCCGTGTGAGAGTGCCACTGGGAATTCGATATCACCGAGCTTTTGCATGAGCTCTTTGACTTGCTGCGTCTTCTCTTTGAGCTGACGCTCATAATTAATATGCTGATACTGGCAGCCACCGCAGCGCGAATAAAGTGGGCATTTGGGCTCGATCCGATCAGGCGAAGCTTCGAGGACTTCAATTAGGTCGGCGTCGGAGTAATTTTGAAAGTTACGGAAAATCCGGACTTTGACGCGCTCACCAGGAATAACGAAGGGCACCATAACGACCCAGCCGTCCACACGACCGACTCCCATCCCTAGATTAGTCAAACTCTCGACGGTGAACTCAAGCTCACGATGATATTCAAAAGGCTCCGCTACGAAATTTTTTGGCACTTGCATCCCCATGCCCTCCCGTATGCTTAGATCTTCTGCAATCCTAAAAATCGCGAAGCCCCCACCTCATGGAAGAACTTTATATCCAAAGTCGACAAAACGATCAGGTTAAAAACCTAGTCAGGCTTCGCGAACGCAAACACCGCGAGCGTCAATCACGCTGCCTCATAGAGGGGCTACGTGAAATTACTCATGCCCTAAGGGCGGGCTTTGAGATCACGCATCTTTACTATTGTAGAGATTTTTTTCCAAGCGACTTGCACGCGACATTTATTGCTGAATATGAAGATGCAGGCAAATTTCCAGTGATCGGAATGAGCCCAGACGCATTTACGAAAGCTTCCCACAGAGAAGGACCGGATGGATTAATCGCGATTGCGGTGCAACAAGGTAACGTGCTCGCCGATTTATCACTGAACCAGACACCACTCTTACTCGTGCTCGAAGGCATCGAAAAGCCGGGTAACTTGGGTGCGATTCTACGAAGCTCAGATGGCGCAGGGGTAGATGCCGTGATACTGGTCGATTGTGTGCTCGATTTGTATAACCCTAATGCAATCCGTTCTTCACAGGGTCTACTCTTTTCTCTACCCATTGTTTCGACTGACCGCGACACGCTGGCCGATTGGTTAGACGCAAAAAGTATTGCCTGCTGCGCCACGAATCCAGACACCGAAAAACTACACTGGGAGGTGAACTATCAACAAGGTCTTGCCCTCTTCATGGGTAGCGAAAGCGATGGCCTCAGTGCTTACTGGCTAGAAAAAGCGACTAAGCAAATCCGCATCCCGATGGCTGGACAAGCGGACTCGCTAAACGTAGCTGCCGCAGCAGCGGTTTGTTTGTATGAAGCAAAAAGGCAACGAGCTCAAAAAAGCGGTGCCTAATGCAGCGATTGGGTAATCCCCTACCTGCATAATGCTTTATTTTTTGACCTGCGCTGTCGCTGGCAACATCAAATCGAGATAGACCATGCGATGGTCGCTCCCTGTGAGTGCCCCCAGGCTATCCACGATCTTAGCACACTTCGACTTAATCATAGCCATGAAGGCAGATGATGCGACAAAACCGTCGACCGATTCGTAACGAGATTCCCTCTCGTAGAAATAGGTCCATAATTCGCCACGGCTATCGGCGGCGGGAACTAACGCACCGATCTCAAAGTTTCCTCTACGATAGAATCGGCGCATAGTCGCGCTGGAGGGATAATCATTAAAATCGCCCACTATCAAATACTTATCAGTGCCCTGATCATGTATGCGCTCTATGATACGATTTCGGCAAACCTCGGCTTCGCGGACACGGCGCAGACTAGACTGTTGGTCTTCTTTTTTATCTGTGTAACGACTTTTGAGATGCACAGCAAATAACTGAAACTTCGTCCCACAGGTGAGTTCAAAAGTCATCTCTAACATTCCCCGCTTCACCACTTCACGCCCTTCAAAATATTTAAAATTTAGATCCTGGTGTTTAAGCACAGCTTTGGGCGCACGTTTAGAAAGTACCGCAAGGTAACGATTCTGATCAGCGCCTTCCATGTGCACAAAATAGTCGTAATGAATGCCCTCGCGCGCAATGTCTGCACGCAATTCATAAAGGAAATCAATCGAACCCATTTCTTGGAGAACAAGCACATCGGGCGACACATCTTTAATGATCTGACGTATAATCGCTTTTTCTTTCTCGGGCTTTGGGTAGGAGGGACGCCATCGCCCATCCACAAAGCGATCCGTGACTAGGTAATTATTTAAATTATAAGTCGCGATCCGCAGTTCCTCGGCCACGAGAATGGGAAGCAGCTTGAGGGAAATAATACAGAAAAATAAAATACGAAGAACCCGTCGCATAGTGTAAGCTTGGAAAACAGCTAGCTATTCTAAGCACAAAGACGCTTCACGCTCAACTAGCGTAGGGTGTGAATAGTGGAAGCTGCTATAAACAGGGTGCGGCGTCAAATTACTTAGATTCTCTTTATGAAGCTTCCGTAGAGCCTTCGAAAGAGGTGTATAGCTACCCATCGCATCACGTGCAAAAGCATCGGCTTCATACTCATGTTTACGAGATAGGCGGCTAGTCAAAGGCGACAACCAAAAAGTAATGAGCCCACTGAGCAACATGAAGAGCAACAAGACTGGTACGATCTGACCGTCCGCCATCGCGTTGAAATGAAAAGCTTCCACGAACCAGCCTGCGTTGGCTAACCAACCGAGTGCCGCAAACATAGCAAGGGATGAGAGCGCGGCCATCGCCATCATTTTCGGGATGTGACCGAGCTTGTAGTGCCCGATCTCATGAGCGAGCACTGCCTCTAGCTCATCAGCTTCCATTTGCTCGATCAGTGTATCGAATAATACGATGCGGCGGAAGCGACCAAAGCCTGAAAAGAAGGCGTTGGAGTGCCCCGAGCGTTTGCTGCCGTCCATCACAAGGATGGTCTGCGCCTGGAAACCAGTGCGATCAGCCAAGGCGAAGAGACGCGTCTTCAAGTCACCCTCCTCCATAGGTTCCAGCTTGTTGAATAGCGGCATGATAAACATCGGATAAGCCACTACCATCACGAGCTGAAATATAAAGAATACTGCGAATCCCCAGACCCACCAAAGTGAACCTGCCGCGTCAACCAAGTAGATGAGTAATCCTAGTAAAGGATAGCCGATAACGAAGCCGATAATCGTGCCTTTCACCTTATCAATGACCCATAGTTTTTTCGTGCTTTTGTTAAAGCCAAAACGTTCTTCAAGATTAAAGGTGCCCCACCAGTCAAAAGGAATCGAAGGTAGGCCGAGCAAGAAACCGATTAGAAAGAGCACAAGGGCTTGACCCCAAACACCAAAGCCGAACCAAGCGGTGAAGAGTTCGAAGAACCATGGCAAAACGCCAAGTAAAAGCACCACTACAAGCACACCCGCATCGTAGAGATCGCTGACAATGCCAAAGCGCGTTTTAGCCACGGTGTACTCGACCGATTTCTGATAAGTCGGCAAATCGATAAAGTCGCGGAAACTTTCTGGGACCTCGCTAGCACGAAATAGCGCGTAACGGAGATTAAGTAAATCGAGTACGATACTCGTGCTGAGCTTCAGGATGAGCAGAAGGATAAAAACAAGTAGTAAGTTATTCATTACTCCAATTAAAAGTTAATCTCCGCAGCATCTTTCCAGAGTTGATCGAGGCGGTAAAAATCACGCATCTCAGAAGTCTGTAAATGGATCATGAAGTCAAAGGCATCGACGACTAACCAACCGCTACCGAGGGTGCGGTCTTGTCCGATTAGCTGGATATCGGCTTCTTTAAGCGCTTGGTCGAGCTCACTCTTGAGCGCTTTGACGTGGGGATCGGAGGTGCCCGTCGCGAGGACAATGTAGTCGGTAATTGAGGACTTGCCACGCACATCAAGTACGCGGATGGCTTCCCCCTTCTTGTCTTCGATTGCGGCAATGGCACAGCGAATCTCCTCAAGTGTGCACTTCTCCGTTTTACTTTTTTCTTTAGTCATAATAGTGCTGAAAATATCTATTCGGTATAGAGGCCACGAGAGGAAATGAAAGCTTCAACTGCGGGTGGTAATAAGTCCACTACCGATCGCCCCTCAGCGATTGATGCGCGTATCTTGGTCGAACTGTGCGGCATTAGGGGAGCATCGATTGTGACGAAACGCAGACCTTTTACAGCGGACTCAACAATCGAGTGACCCGGGCGGCGAAGTACGATAAAGGTAATCAGCGTAGCGATCTCTTCAATACAGCGCCACTGCGGCAAGAGCTCAAACTGATCGGCACCGATGATCCAATGTAGACGACTTCCCTCATGCGATGCCTGGTAAGCCTTGACCGTATCGACCGTATAACTAGTGCCACCACGCTCGACCTCGCAGGTGTCGACATCGAAGCGCGGCTCCTCAGTAGTAGCGAGGCGAAGCATTTCAACGCGATCTGCATCTTCGACTAGAGTGGCGCTCTTTTTGAGTGGCGATTTAGCTGCAGGGATAAAAATGACCGCATCAAGATCGCAATTTTCCAGTGCAATACGAGCGACCTCCAAGTGCGCCTCATGCACAGGATCAAAGCTGCCGCCATAGAGGGCGATAGATTTTCGTTTCTTATTGCTGAAGAATGCTTCCATTTTGTAGCGAGTAAACGACTCCTCTTTAGGATTGAGAGCAAGACTTCTATTTGCATACTGCATAAAATGCAATCTACAGAAGACGCATCGCAAGCCCTACCCTTGGGAGAGACTCTGCAAGAGCTCTTAAATACTGACGACAGCCGTGGCCTCTCGATCAATGAGATCACCTTTGCGGTCGGCGAAAAGGGCTTCGGCTTACTACTGATTGTGCTTTCGCTACCAAGCGCCCTTCCAATACCAGCACCAGGCTATAGCACGCCCTTTGGCGTCGTTATGGCTTTGATTGCTTTGCAAATGATACGTGGCCGAAAGGCCATTTGGCTGCCAAAGAAGCTCGGCACTATTCGGATCAAACCTAAGCTGGCTAAAACGATGCTGGGCACTGCATCAAAATTTCTAAGCAAAGTTGAGCGATGCATTCGTCCACGCCAAAAGTGGATTCGCGGGCGGACAGGACAAGCATGCTTAGCCTTTATAGTGTTAAATATGGCCTGCCTTATGATGCTACCGTTCCCACTAACAAACACCTTACCTGCGATCGTGATCTTCATGATCGGTGTCGGTTTATCGGAAGATGATGGTTTGCTGGCAATCGGCGCTTTCGTGGTCGGGTGCTGCGCATTGCTACTCTATGCGGGCATCGTCTACATCGTTTTGACGCAGGGGGTCGAAGCAATCGAACCGATTAAAGATTGGATCAAGTCGCGGGTGGCCATTGGCGGATAGCTTTACCCAGCAAGTTACGCCAGTTCACCCAGTGCCTTTTGACGGAAGGCTTCGAGCTTTCGAACGATTTCGGTCGAATCGCTAAGCTGGGTGACTTCGGTGACGAGTCGCTCGGCATCCGCTTTTTTGATATGGCGGATGAAATATTTAACCTCTGGCAAAAGGCTTGAAGTCAGACTTAAAGAATCTGCGCCCATACCCAAAAGGAGCCCCGCAAAGATCGGGTCACCCGCGATCTCTCCACAAATACTCACCGGTGTATTAGCTGCTTTTCCGCCATCGATAATCGCCTTGAGAGTACGGAGCACAGCTGGGTGGGCAGGGTCGTAAAGGTGCGCGACTTCGTCATTGAGACGATCCACAGCGATGAGGTATTGAATTAAGTCATTCGTGCCTATACTCAAAAAATCTGTCTCAGCAGCGAGAAGGTCAATAATCACTGCCGCACTAGGAACTTCGACCATTGCACCGACCTCAATGGCATCGTCAAAAGCTTGCCCTTCGTCACGCAATTCTTGTTTGACTGTATCGAATACTTTATTGGCCATGCGTAGCTCCATAATGCCGCTAATCATAGGATACATAATCTTCACATTACCGTGGGCGCTAGAACGTAATATGGCTCGGAGTTGAGTCTTAAAAATAGCTTCATTGCCAAGGCAAAATCGGATGGCACGAAAGCCCATGAAAGAGTTGTCATCCTTTACGTTTTCGTCGCCAATGGTTTTATCACCACCTACGTCTAAAGTCCGGATAATGACTGGATGATCGCCCGACGCTTCGACTACTGCGCGATACTCCTCATACTGAACTGACTCAGGAGGATAGCCGTGGTGACGAAGGAAAATACCTTCCGTGCGGAAGAGTCCGACACCCTCGGCGTGCATAGCTTTGACCTGCTCCATCTCTTGTGCACCTTCGACATTGGCCATTAGACTGATCGACGCACCATCAAGCGTTTGAGCAGGTTTGGAAATAAAGGAGTTAAAAGTATCATCGCGCTTCTTCCGATCGGTCGCGAACTTACCATACTTAAAGAGGCGATCTTCAGTCGGATTGATAATAATAATCCCCTTGTGTCCATCGACCAAAATATGATCACCACTGATTATTTTCTTGGTGCCATCGTGAGTGCCGACCACTGCGGGTATGCGCAATGAACGGGCCATGATGACCGAGTGGCTCGTCTTACCACCGCAGTCTGTAACAAAGCCCAATAATTTGTTACGATCTATATCTGCCGCATCCGAGGGAGATATGTCCTCCGAGATGATGATACTCTCGGCAGCTAGCTCGCCGAGATTCACCTTTTGCATACCGATCAGATTATGTAAAAGGCGGCGAGAAACATCGCTGATGTCAGCGACGCGCTCGCGAAGATAATCGTCCTCCATCGAGCGAAAAAAAGAAATATAGCGCTGTGCGACTTTGTTATAGCAAAATTCGATGTTCTTCTTTGAAGTCTTCAACTCCGCCGTCACCTCTTCGAGTAGAGCATTATCTTCTAGGACGAGTAAATGGGCATCAAAAATACCAGCCTCGCCCTCGCCTAAGCTTTGAGCTATCTTATCACGCACGCCTGCGATCTCTGCCCGAGTTTCTAAAATAGCTTTATCAAAACGTTCGAGCTCAGCGTCGACTTGATCCTCGTTAATGTCGAAGCAGGGAACATCCAACTGCTTTTGCAGGTAAACCACGGCACGCCCATGCGCGACACCTGGAGACGCAGCAATGCCTTCGAGTATTAACTCATCTTTGTTATGTGGTTCGGACACAGCTAGTAATGTTCAGAATGCAGCGCGAGTCGCTGAAAGCAATAGGGTCTCCTCAGCGAATTGAAGTTTCAACAAAAAATATGCTCGAGCCCCAAGCCTCTTCACAGATAGATCGAATCTTCGAAACTTCCCGTGCATCCTGAGCCAGCGCAAAACAGCAGCTACCACTTCCGCTCATCAAACAAGCAAAGCCTGCTGCTCGAAGTTCCGCTAACAAACAGGGGATGGCTAGATACTTGAGGCCCATATATTCCTCGAAGGTATTATACAATAGCCCTTCCAGCTTTTCAGAGTCTTTGAACAGAGCCAGTCGATTAGCAGCCAGTTCCAAAGATTCATAAGCCGAAGGTCTCGATTCAATAAGCCTACTGTAGGCCATAGCCGTATTGATTGCAAAATCTGGTCGAAACAAAACAACCCTCTGCCCTCGCAGTGACTTAGCTAATTCGTCGGGCAAGGCTTCCAGCACCTCACCACGCCCAGACACCGTCGCAGGCATTGGATCAATGAAAAACGGGCAATCGGAGCCAAGCTGTGCGGCCATTGCCATTAGTCGCTCTTTGGTCATGCATTTGCCTGCTAATTGGTTCATAGCGCACAGAGCCACTGCGGCATTGCTACTCCCACCACCCAAACCTGCGCCCATGGGTATATGTTTATCTAAATCGAAGTCAAAGTAGCTACTCTCTCCAAGCTCTTCGCGGAACGCATCCGCCGCCTGCAAAATCAAGTTTGCCCCACCCGTAGGCACTGCGGAATTACTGCAATTTAAACAATCTACACCTGCTTCATTGATCGAAACAGTTAAAGTATCCCCAAAAACCAAAGACACCACCACCGAGGTCAAAGCGTGAAAGCCATCGCCACGCTCCCCATGCACAGACAGCATGAGATTGATTTTAGCAGGCGATTCAAGTTTTACGGATATCATAGAAATTTGCTATTAAGAAGACTCCTCCAGTGCTCTACCATGAAATTTTACACTTTTGCACTTTGCCATCGGCTAAAATCGCTCACTATATCGACATCATGTCCAAACAAGCGCCCTGCCAACTCATTTTAGCACTCGATCTCGAAACCCGCGAAGAAGCCCTAGCGATACTCGACCATCTTGGCGACTCACTCAAGTGGGTCAAAATCGGCCTACAGCTATTCACCGCATACGGGCCAGACTTCGTCCGCGAGATTGCCGACCGCGGATATAAGGTCTTTCTCGACCTCAAGTTGCACGACATCCCCAACACCGTGGCCAAAGCCGTACAAAGTATCGCCACTCTTCCCGTCGAGCTGCTCACACTCCATGCTAGCGGCGGTGGCGAAATGCTCGAGTGGGCTAACAAAAGCCGTGACGATCACGCACCCCATCTCAATCTCCTTGCCGTTACCGTGCTCACTTCGATGAACGAAGTCCAACTCCGCTCACTCAATATCGACGGCTCTCCCGAAGGCCAAGTCCTTCACCTCGCCGACATCACCCTCAAGTCGGGCGTGCAAGGCCTCGTATGCTCCTCACTCGAACTTGCTCCTTTACGCACCCGCTTCGGGCACGACCCCATCATCGTCACCCCTGGTATCCGCCCGGCAGGTAGCGCCGACGACGAACAAAAGCGGGTCATGACACCCGCCGCTGCTGCAGCAGCGGGCTCCAGCTTTATCGTGGTCGGCCGCCCCATCTTAAAAGCCGAAGACCCCGCCGCAGCTGCCCAAGCCATCCAAGGTGAACTTAGCTAAGATGCCCTCGATTGCTATACTACTCGCCGCCGGTAGCGGACAACGCATGCAGGGTCAGGTAGAAGACAAGATACTCGCTTCCATTAATGGCCAGCCTGCACTCGTCTACAGCTTGAAAGCCTTTGCTCGCTCCCGCGTCATCGATAGCTACCTCATCGTCTACCGTGATGAGGCGCAAAAAAAAGCGATCGAAGCCATTATCGCAGCTCATGGCTTCAGCCATTTGAAAATTCAAGTCGTATTAGGCGGCGCCGAACGGCAACTCTCCGTCAGCAACGCCCTGAACGCTATCGACGGGAATTGCGATTATGTCTTTATCCACGACTGCGCCCGGCCCTGCATCCACACTGAAGCCATCAAAGATGTCTACTCAGCGGTTCAAGAAGACCAAGCCGCCTCCCTTGCACACCCCGTCACCGATACGATTAAGCGAATCGAAACAGTCGACGAACTACGCAAGATACCTCTCGAAGACCTTGATCGTAGCCGCCTCTGGGCAATGGAAACGCCCCAAGCCTTCGCCTTCAAAAGAATCCTCACAGCCTATCAAAACGTCATTAAAAAGAAGCTCACCATCACCGACGATTCTGCAGCCGCAGCCACCATTGGCCTCAAAACCACGCTTATTCCAAACAAACACCCAAACCCCAAACTCACCACCCCTACCGACCTAGCCTACATCGAGCACTTACTAAAGATTCCTAATTCGTAACTCATAATTTAAAAAAGTGCTTCTCTCCTGTCGCAATCTTACCGTCTCCTTCGGTGGTCCAAAACTTCTTGACGACGCTGGGGCTGGAATCACCCTTTATTTGAAATCCAGACGCAGGCGTAAGGTTCGAGCACAATCTGTCCGGCCAAGTCCTCGTAGACAAAGCCGCTGATCAGATCGACCCATGCCTCAGTGGCGATAAGGTTGAGTTCAACAAGCGGAATCGTTTGCCTTTCAGAAGAGACATTATGCAGAGCAAAGAGTGATTGTTTACGGTCAAGACTCTCGCGCCAAAAAGCGAAGATTTGATCAGAAAAATGTAGCGTATATTGTGTAGCGTTGGGATGGAAGGCGTCTTGTGCTATACGGATTTGAATGAGGCGCTTCATCTCAGTGAATACCGCCTTGTGGTGGCGTCCATCATCGTCCAGCGCGGCATAAAGATCGTCAGCTTCCCAGTGGTAACGATTAATCGTGCGAGCGCGACCGGAGTGTGCCATGCCCTCGCGATTATTCTCTGTGCCGAGTAGACTATGAATATAAATTGCAGGTAGGCCTTCGAGCGCGAGCATGATGGTGTGCGCACAGATGAAACGCGCCATTTGAAAATCATCAACCTCGCCGCCGATGGGACGCTCCATTGCACTATAGAGAGAAATATTGGCCTCGTAGGGGGTCAAATCGCCTTGGGGTGTTCGGCGCATCGAGATTTCGCCTCCTGACTCGCGTATGTTTTCGATCAAACCATCGAGTTCTCTTGGCGAGAGCAGACCCTCAGCAGGCCTTAGGCCGATGCCATCGTGTGAGGCAATAAAGTTCAGATAGGCGCGGCCACTACGTGCAGGCGGCATGGAGGTCATCCATGTTTTTAGGTGCTTACAGTCGCCGCTAAGGATAGAGTAAAGTAACAAAGGAGGCAGTGAAAAATTATAAATCAGATGCGCTTCGTTATCGTTGCCAAAGTAACTGAGATTCTCACGGTTCGGTACATTAGTCTCAGTAATGATGACTGCGCTCGGGTCGAGATTTTCAATGACTAAACGTAGTAACTTAATCAGTTCGTGCGTCTGAGGTAGGTGCACGCAACTGGTGCCAGATTCTTTCCAGAGGAAAGCAATGGCATCTAAGCGGAAGAAATGGATACCCTGCTCGACATACTGGCGGATAATGCGAACGATCTCTAGCAACACATCTGGATTACGGTAATTCAGATCGACCTGATCTTCACCGAAAGTGCACCAAACTTGTTTAACCCCATCGACGGCATGTATCTCGGTTAGCAAAGGCGTACTGCGCGGGCGAACGACTTGGGAGAGGTCTTCGAATTCTAAACCGTTAATAAAGTAACCGCGACCTGGCGCTTTATTCTTCTCGTAGTTTTTAAACCATAGGGATTCTCGCGAGCAGTGATTGATAACGAGGTCAGCCATGACTGAAAACTCGTTTCCAAGCGCAGTGATATCATCCCAAGACCCGAGTTCTGGATTCACTGTGGTATAGTCAATGACGGAAAACCCGTCGTCTGAACTGTAAGGGTTAAACGGAAGAATATGCACGCCGCTCATGGTATTTTTGAGCTGGCTGACCATGAAGTTATTCAGCTCGCGGAGCGGTGGGCGGCCTTCCTTTTTAATCGAGTCTCCATAAGTAATCATCATCACATCGGATTGATCCCACTTGCTCTTCACGTGCGCAGGGGGCGATGCGTGCTCAGACATTTTGGCCGCTTCCATCAACTCGTCGGTGATTTCATCCACATCCTCAACGCCGTAAATCTCTTTAACATGGAAGGCTACGCGTTGGCGAAAGCCCTTGGCCTTCGTATGCAGAGATGGATTTAATACAATTTCGGAGCCGAATTCAAGGCGATCTTCTTCGACCGCTTGGCGAAGACGGTGCAAAATGTCGGGCACAGCAGAAATGACGCGCTTCCAACTAGGCATAAAAGGTACGTCCATCGAATTGCTCGGATCGAGGAATTCCTCGCCCGCACTGAGGATGTTTTCGGCGAAGACTTCGACGGTGGAACCCTCTGTGTGGCGATCGTATTTAAGCCCATTAATCGCGGCATCGCTGTTGTAGCTCTCGATCAAATCAAGTGCGATACGGTAGTAAGCAGCTTTGATTGTGCGAATTGTTTCGTGGGAAAAAACCTGCCCTTGCGTCGCCATCTTACGATAAAGCGATTTAGTAATATCACAACTCATCTTAGAGAGACCGCGACTGCGATCTTCGAGCGAAAGGTCTTGATGCTTATGGTCGTAGCTATCAGCGACATCGACTTGGCAAATTTGGTTGGTCGCGTAATTGCGCTGCATCTCAGAGAGTACTCCCATTTCGAGGCCCCAGTCGGAGGGGATACGAATATCTTCAATCACGTCTTGCTGCATAGCAAACTCGCCTGCGAGCGGATAGTGGAAGCTGTCGAGGTATTCGAGGTATTCATCCGAACCACAAACCTTCTTGAGCGCGCGAATAAGAGGCGTAACGAGTAAACGACAAACACGGCCATTCATTGAACCGTTGGCAACACGAGCGTAGTAACCTTTACAAAATTTATAGCTAAGCGAAGGGTTCGCAACGGGATAGATCAGCCTCGCCAGCATCTCGCGCTTGTAGGTGGTGATATCGCAATCGTGAAGTGCGACTGCCCTTGCCTTACCTGAGGCAATAATGTAACCAAACATATACCAAACGTTACGGCCTTTGCCAGGCTCCTTAGGAGCAAGGCCTTTCTCCGAAAGTAAAGTATCGATTGCGCGTAGTCGTGGTCCATCATTCCAGAGGACTTGTGGTTGTTGCGGCAAACGCCCGAAAAATTCAAGTGCGCGTCGGTATTCAGCTTCGTTCGCTCTATCTAGGCCTACGACAATTTGATCCAGATAAGGAACGTCGGCAATCTCGTCAACAATGTGTGAGAGAGCAGGTCCCTCTAGTTCTGAGTAAAGAGAAGGTAATACAAGCGCCATCGGTCGGCGTTTTCGGAACTGCATGAGGTCAGCCTCCAGCTTTTCGAGTGGCCGATTATTCAATTGGTGCAGGGTTGTAATGAATCCTTGTTGGTGAAAGTCTCCCATAGCTAATTAGGTGTTTCTAGCAGAGCTAGTGGTATTCGTCTAAGAGTGATAGAATCGCAGCGTTCCAGCCCTTGGTTGCAGGGAACGGTGCATGCACCACGAGTGGTGCCTTCGGGGAAATATGTGCGCCATCCGAGTGCGGGATGACGACGGCAATGTCGGCAGCTTCAAGCATTGCAGTATCGTTGGCACTATCACCGAGCGCGATGACCTGCCATTCAGTATCGGGCTCAAGCTCTTGATAATATTTCAAAGCAGAGGCGCTGCCATCAGCCTTGTCGAAGGCGCCCATAAGATGCCAGAAACGACCGCCACGCAGCATACGAATTCCTTGAATGCTGAGTTGGTCTACAAATTCTAAGCGTAGTGACTCGCTATCCTTCCACAAGAATGGTTCCGTCGCTAAGCGGGCGAGCGAACGCTGTGATTGTATGATCGATAGTCCAGATCTCTCTGCGAGTTCTTGATCAGACCAATCGGCGAAGCCTTCAAATTTATAGCCCATCTGGCTTCGCAGACCGTGTGCCACCTCTAAAATCTCTTTTCTGGAAAGGCCTTTAATTTGCACGCTGTAGTCACCAGTGCGGTCATTAGGAATTGCCAGTAAGCCCCCATTTTCCGCTACAAGAGGCGACTGAAGGCCTAGCTCCATCGCCAAATCCTCCATCTCGGCGACCGTTTTGCTAGAATTTAAAACCAGAGGCAGACCTAATTCACGCAAGCGCGCCACCGCAGGTTTGGCCTCGTCCCAGTTGTAGCTGTGATCAAGAAAGGTGGCGTCCAAGTCGGTGACGACTAAAAACTTCTTTTTAGAAGCCATCAGAATACTTGGAAATACATGAGGCAAAGGAGCATGTAATAAAGATAGCAGAGAACATGCCAATGCACACTGTGGCTTGAGCTACTTATTCTTATACTCTATCCAGCGACTCATAAATTCAGTGCTACGGTGCTGATGGTGGCGAAGCATTTGGCCGATAAAATTTTGCTTTCGACGCTGAACTTTTTCGCCGATTACACATTGAATAATCGTGACCAGTCGCGACAACCACTGAGCGGAATTAAAACGGTCTTGGCAAAGTGTGCGCTCCTCAAACTGCCGAATACGCCAAGCTTCAGGCTCACGGTAAAGCTGTAAGGCTGCAGTCGCAAAGTCTTCGGCTGCGGTGTGACCCCAGTCCAAGTTCATACAAATGCCCTCGGCGGCGATTGGAGTCATTACCGTAGGCGTATTCGTTTGGAAACCGTCAAAAACTTTTCCCTTCAATCCTGCGCCGTAACGAAGCGGCGCTAAGTTGACACGGTAACGCGACATGGTTGCCAGCGCGTCTTCAGCGCGGCCCTTAAAGTGGAATCCATTCTTTGGCGCATGAAGCTCGGCTGCATAGCGATCACCATAAGAGCCGTAACAGTGGAGTTCGGACTCGGGTAATTGCTGGCGAATGAGCGGCCAAATTTTCGCCTTACACCAACGCGCTGCATCCAGGTTTGGGGGATGAAGGAAACTGCCGATGAGAATGAAATCTTTTCGATTTTCAAAAAGCACAAACTCATCCGAAAGCTCTAAGAAAAACGGCCAATAAGCGAGTAAGCTTTCGCTGATGCCAAATTCATCGCGTAAGATTTCCATCTCAAACTCAGAAATCATCAAGGTGAGGTCGGAGCGATAGATGGCGGCTATTTCGCGTAGTGCTATTTCATTTTTTAGATTGAGCGCCTCTCCACTCTTCAGCGCTTGCTCTCGGGCAAGACGTAGGCAGTGGAGATCGCTAGTATCGAGGACGCGTAGCGCCTCAGGACAATGCTGAGTGACACGCCAGCCAAACTGCTCTTCGGTCATAAAACGGTCAAAAATCACCACCTCGGGCGCGAGTGCTTCAACCCATGGATCAAAGGCCGCATCATTGACCGCTATTTTGTGGGTCTTGACGCCAATCGCTTCGAGATCGAGCGTATGCTCACCGCGTTGGGCGGCGGAGGCGAAATGCACCTGCCAGCTGCCAAGCTGTAAAGCCGTGATCACGTCGTAAGTTCGTAGGCCAGCAGCTGTCGATGTCGGCTCTGGCCAGACTTTACCGATTATGAGACAATTCGTCATACTCGTAATACCAAAATACCGCTTAAGCTGCGATACACGCGCTAGCGTAGAAGATGCCCTTAAGCTTCATCTCGACCGAATCGAGCAATCCACTCAATCGAAGGCAAGCAGGCTTGATTGACTTGATGGGGACTTCGCTGACGCCTTTTTTAGCTACATAATTAATAAGGACATAGGATGTTTTAATAACTGCCATTTTTAATTTTTTGATAGGAAATAATTTTTCTGTTGAATAGATAGAACCTTATGCTCGTGCTAGGGAGAAATCGCTCGCTTGGAATCAATTTCACATTACTCTTTGAACCAATTATGAACACAAAACAATTTTCAGGTGTTTTTACCGCGCTGGCAACACCGATGAAGGGTAGCGAAGTCGCTTATGCCGACTTGGAAAAGCTCGTCGCCCACCAGCTCAATGGCGGCATAAATGGCCTCGTCTCCGTCGGCACGACTGGCGAGTCCCCCACTCTCAATAAAGCCGAGCACATCGAAGTCGTTTGCGCCACTGTAAAAGCGGCTGGCGGCAAAGTGCCGGTCTATGCTGGCACTGGCTCTAACTCGACCTACGAAGCGGTCGCGCTGACCCGTGAAGCAGAAAAAGCAGGAGCCGACGGATTCCTCGTCGTAGCGCCCTACTACAACAAGCCGAGTCAAGACGGTTTAATGCAACACTTTGGCAAAATCGCCGAAGCGACCGAAAAACCAATTATTCTTTATTCAATCCCTTCGCGTTGTGGCATTGAAATTTCGATTGATGTAGCGGCACGTCTCTACGAAAAATACCCGCACGTTTGTTGTATGAAAGCAGCCGAGGGCTCTTGCGAAAAAGTCGCCGAATATGTGCGTACCCTCGGCCCGGATTACGCAGTAATGAGTGGGGACGATAGTCTGACTCTACCCTTTATGTCGGCAGGTGCAACAGGAGTGATCAGTGTGGCATCGAATCTCGTCGTTTCTCCGCTCGTCGAAATGGTGCGCGCAGCAAATACCAACGATTTCGCCGCGGCGCGAGCAACATTCCTCAAGTATTTCCCCTTCTTCAGGGGTATCTTCCTCGACCCGAATCCCGTGCCGATCAAATATGCACTCAAGCAAGCAGGTATC
>QOOZ01000032.1 GCA_003331195.1 Puniceicoccaceae bacterium
CGACTCTTGGCCGCTTCGACTGCGTCAAAGGCGACGGCTGCCGAGTCGGCTCCGTGTTGGCTGGCTACGATGTCGATATTCAGACGATCCGCCCAGTGCTTGATTTGCTCGTTCGCCGCTGCGCGGAAAGTGTCACAAGCCCCAAGTAATAAGCTATATCCTTCATTTTGATACAGGCGGCCTAGTTTGGCCGAAGTGGTGGTCTTGCCGGAACCATTGACGCCTACCAGACAAATGACTTCCGGTTTATGCTGCCCAACATCGACCTTACCCTCAGCGCCTTCGAGCACGCGGGCGAGCACGATTGCGCCTATTTTGGCCGCATCCTCACCGCGCATGTCCTTGTCAGCCTTGTAAGCCGCTTTGATCTCCTCGATGATTTCTTCCACTGTTTCGTGTCCGAAGTCAGCAGTGTAGAGAGCTTCTTCGAGTTCTTCGAGGGCGTTGGCGTCGAGCTTACCTGCCGCGAAGATGCCGTTAAAGGCTTTCTGGAAGGTAGGTGTCTGTCGCTTGAGACCGTCTTTGAACTTTTTAAAGAGTCCGCGCATATTTATGTATACTTAATCGGCCGCAGAGCGAAGAGGGCGGTCGATCTTGTTTTTCATTTGATCGAGTATGCCGTTAATGAAGCGCTTTGAGTCCGGGTTGGAATAGATTTTCCCCAGTTCGATCGCTTCATTAATACTCACAATAGGTGGAATGTCGCGGCGTTGGAGGAGTTCGTAGATCGCCAGTCGCAATACCGAGAGGTCGACCTTCGCGATTCGCTCAAAATTCCAGTTGTCCGCGTGAGCTTTGATCTCAGCGTCGACAGTTTCGATATGATCGATTGTGCCGTGGATAAGTTCTTCGGCGAAGGCGTAGTAGTCGCGCTCCTGATCTTGCGATTCGACAAAGACACGCAAGGCATCACTCAGCTGGTCGGGCTTATTGAGCTCCCATTGATAGAGAAATTGCACCGCAGCCATGCGGTTTTCGCGACGTTGTGTGCCGCGCTTGACTGGTTTTAATTCGTCTTCCATTTTTTTGTAAATTGTGCCATTTCGATTGCGGCTTGGGCAAATTCTTTACCGCGATTGATTTCGTCACCGGCGCGAGCTTCGGCTTGGGCTTGATTTTTGACGACGAGGATACCGTTTATCACTGGGACTTTTTTGGCAATGCTCAGATCGAGTAGGGCGTTAGCGGTGCTATCAGCGATTATTTCATGGTGATTGGTGTCGCCTGCGATGACGACGCCGATGCAGATAATCGCGTCGAAGGAGCCGTATTTGGCCAGCGTCGCGGCGGCAAATGGCAGTTCGGCAGCACCTGGCACGCGCTCAATCACAGGAGTTGCCGCGCCGGAAGCTTCAACCGTCGCGCAAGCATGATGAACGAGTGAGTCGACCAGTGCCTCGTTGTAGCGCGACGCAATCACAGCGATACGAAAGCCGCTGCCGTCGATTTTTTGAATACTGGGTATGTCGAGACTCATAAGGTGAGCACACTAAGAACGCCGAAGGTCAAACATTCAACGTCGAACTTTAAGCTTCTAAGTCCCAAGTTCTAACTACTAACTTCTAATAAATGTTCACACTGCTCAAAGAAGACGGTCAGGCGCGATGCGGAGTTCTCAAAACTCGCCACGGCGATGTTCAGACCCCAATTTTCATGCCCGTTGGCACCCAAGCTACAGTCAAAGGGATGACCCCGGCACAGTTAGAGGAGGTCGGCGCGCAGATCATCTTGGGCAATACCTATCACCTCAACATCCGCCCAGGCTCTGATTTGATCGATGAGATGGGTGGCTTGCACAAGTTTATGAGCTGGAAGAGGCCTATTCTCACGGACAGCGGCGGCTTCCAAGTGTTTAGTCTGTCAAAGCTGCGCAAGATTACAGAAAAGGGGATCGAGTTTCGCTCGCATCTGGATGGGCGTAAGCTCTTTTTGGGGCCGCAAAATTGTTACGAAATTCAGAAGAACCTCGATACTGACATTGCCATGGTGCTCGACGAGTGTCCTCCATACCCCTGTGAGCGTGATGCTTGCGAAAGCGCCGTTGCCCACACGATCCGCTGGGCGGGGGAGTTTCTAGAGCATGCGAATAAGGATGGCTTCATAGAGTCGGGACACCATGTTTTTGCTATTATCCAAGGCTCGATTTACGACGACCTTCGGCAGCACTGTGGGCAGGCGCTCGCGGAAATAGATTTTCCTGGCTACGCCATCGGCGGGGTCAGTGTGGGTGAACCCGAAGAGGAGATGATCCGGCAGGTCGCAGCAACGGCTCCCGTCATGCCAAAGAATAAACCGCGCTATGTGATGGGTGTTGGCACGCCGCCGCAGCTCCTAAAAATGGTCGGTCTCGGTATGGATATGTTCGACTGTGTCATGCCGACCCGTCTTGCACGTCATGCCAGCGTGTTTACACCAGATGGCGTGCTTAATCTAAAGAACGAGCGCTTTAAGCATGATTCAAACCCGATCATGGCGGCGGATAATTATACCTGTCAGAACTTTAGCCGCGCCTACCTGCGCCATCTCATTATGGCGAACGAACTACTCGCGAGCACGCTACTTTCGATCCATAATACGCATTTTTTCCTCAATCTCATGGCGCAGGCAAGGGCTCACATCGAGACGGGTGATTATTCTCAGTGGAGCGCAGCGTGGATCGAGCGGTATAATTCTGATTAGAAGCATAGGCTACTTCATAAAAAATCTAATAAAAAGCCCTTATCCATAACGAATAAGGGCTTTTATAAAGGTGGAGGCGCGGGTCGGAATCGAACCGACGATAGAGGATTTGCAGTCCTCGGCCTTACCACTTGGCGACCGCGCCATTGCTGATGCAATTAGGGTCAGTAGATGCAGGTCGCCAATGAGTTCAAGTGAATTTTCTAGCTAATTTTATTTTGTGAAGTGTCGCTCTATCGGCGATGTTCATTGCTGCACTAAATTTTAGGAGGATTGTCAGAGACTGACCGATAGTCGAGGCTTGCCAAAGCCCTCCGAGAAGACTTTGTTGCCCAATTTTAAGGAGAAGTGGCAGAGTGGCCGAATGTGACTGACTCGAAATCAGTTGTACCTGAAAGGGTACCGGGGGTTCGAATCCCTCCTTCTCCGCCATTGGGCGCAGCCCAACTTACCATCCAGCGTAGTCGGAAAAGGGATGAGACCTTGTTCGACGAAAGGAGCAATCGCGACTGGAGATGGGGCACCGAAGGTGATCGCTTCGCGATGAGGCGTAGCCTCACCAATCCCTCCTTCTCCGCCATTTCGAGAGTATTTGCGTGCCATAGATCTGTGCCATCCGATTCGTAACTGTGACATTAAGTGTGACATTCTGGCGTAAAAACGTAATTTTAAATGGGCATCGTATTCTTTAAATAATTTAATATATAACTAATGTAGAGTAACTTATAATTTTTAAAATGCTAATGGCATTGGGAGTGCTTACTTGTTGGCATGGGTAAAATAATTGGAATAGATCTAGGCACAACAAACTCCTGCATGTCCGTGATGGAAGGTGGGGAATCTGTTGTGATACCGAATTCGGAGGGTGCACGCACCACTCCTTCTGTTGTGGCATTTGCCAAGGGCGGCGAGCGACTCGTCGGCCAAGCGGCGAAGCGCCAAGCAGTCACCAATCCGAGCAATACGATTTTCTCGGCGAAGCGCTTTATCGGACGCAAGTTTGACGAAGTTCAAGAGGAGGCCGCATCGCTTCCTTACAATATAGTCTCAGGTAAAAACGGCGATGCCTACATCGAGTGTGAGGTGGGTGGTAAGAAGGAGCAATTTGCTCCCGAACAAATCTCCGCAATGATTCTTGGAAAGTTGAAGTCCGATGCTGAAGCTTATCTCGGTGAAACTGTGACCGAAGCGGTCATCACCGTACCTGCATACTTCAACGATGCGCAGCGCCAAGCGACTAAAGATGCTGGCCAAATTGCTGGCCTTGAAGTGAAGCGTATTATCAATGAGCCGACTGCCGCAGCACTCGCCTATGGTCTCGACAAGGGACAAGACGAAGTGATCGCAGTTTACGACCTGGGTGGTGGGACCTTTGACGTCTCGATTCTCGAAATCGGCGACGGCGTTTTTGAAGTTAAAGCGACTAACGGTGACACGCACCTCGGTGGCGATAACTGGGACAGCGCTTTGATCGACTACTTGATCGCTGAGTTCAAAAAGAGCGACGGCATCGACCTCCGCACCGATAAGATGGCGCTTCAGCGCCTTAAAGAAGAAGGTGAGAAGGCCAAGATTGCACTCTCTTCAACTCAGAGCACTGATATCAACCTGCCCTTCATTACTGCAGACGCTTCGGGACCGAAGCACCTTAACATCACGCTTTCACGCGCTAAGCTTGAGCAAATCTGTGATGCGCTTTATCAGCGAACCGTCGCTCCTTACGAGGCTTGCTTGAAGGATTCTGACCACTCGTCTGATGAAATTGGCGAGCTCGTGCTCGTTGGTGGTATGACTCGTGCACCTAAGGTCGTAGAAATCGCAAAAGAGCTGACTGGTAAGGCACCGCACCAAGGGGTCAACCCTGACGAAGTAGTTGCCATTGGTGCTGCCATTCAAGGCGGCGTTCTTCAAGGTGACGTTCGCGACGTGCTTTTGCTCGATGTGACTCCACTCACACTCGCGATTGAAACTGCTGGTGAAGTGGCGACTGCCATGATCGAGCGCAATACCACGATTCCTACCAAGAAGAGCCAGACATTCTCAACCTATGCGGATAATCAAACTGCGGTAGACATTAAGGTTCTCCAAGGTGAGCGTCCAATGGCGAAGGATAATAAGATTCTCGGTAACTTTCGTCTCGATGGCATACCTGCTGCCTCTCGCGGCACGCCACAAATCGAAGTGACTTTCGATATTGATGCTAATGGTATCCTTAATGTTAGTGCCAAAGATCAAGGTACGGGCAAAGAACAAAAGATTACTATCTCCGGTTCTTCTGGTCTTGATAAGGATGAAGTCGAAAAGCTGAAGCGTGAAGCGGAAGCCCACGCAGCCGAAGACGAAGTTCTTAAGGCAAGCGTCGAAGCTCGCAACGAACTCGACAACATCGTCTACCAAGCAGAGAAGCAAATCACCGACATGGGTGACAAGATTCCAGAGGATAAGAAGTCCGAACTCGAAGGCGCCATCGCTGAAGCGAAGGCTGTTCTTGAAAATCAAGAGGCCGACGTCGAAGCGCTCAAGGCTCCCAAAGATAAGATGATGGAAATCATGCAATCTTTTGCAGAAGATCTCTACAAAGCACAGGCTGCTGAAGAAGGTGCTGCCGCTCCAGAAGGGGAAGGCGGCGCCAGTTCTGAGCCCAAGCAAGCAGAGGATGCCGAAACCGTCGACGCCGACTTCGAAGTCGTCGACGAAGATAAGAAATAAACCTTAACAAGTCGCGCCCGAGCGCGGCTTTTTATTAAAATCATAAATCTCCATAACCATACATAAATACAAAATATGAAAATCAAACCACTCGGTGAACGCGTTCTATTGAAGCGCATTGAAGAAGACGAACAAGTCCGCGGCGGAATCATTATTCCTGATTCGGCTAAAGAAAAATCTCAGGAGGCGGAAGTCGTCGCTCTAGGTACTGGCAAGAAGGATGACAATGGCAAAGCTGTTCCCTTCAATGTCAAGAAGGGCGACAAAGTCCTGCTCCCTCAATACGGTGGCACAGCTGTCAAAGTAGACAATGTTGAATACATCCTTGTCGATGAAGACGCTATCCTCGGTGTGATTGCATAGATTGCATTTCGCATCCAAATATTAAAAAACACATAGAAAAATAAATTATTATGGCTAAGCAAATTCTCTTTGATGAAGCAGCTCGCAAAAAGATCCTTAAGGGTGTCGAAACACTTTCACGTGCAGTGAAGGTCACACTCGGACCTAAAGGACGTAACGTATTGATCGACAAAAAATTCGGTGCTCCAACTGTCACTAAAGACGGTGTTACAGTAGCGAAAGAAATCGATCTTTCCGATCCTTATGAAAACATGGGCGCACAAATGGTGCGCGAAGTGGCTTCCAAGACTGCAGACTCTGCAGGTGACGGAACAACCACTGCCACAGTTCTCGCTGAAGCGGTCTACCGTGAAGGTATCAAGAACGTCGCAGCAGGTGCCAATCCTATCTACCTTAAACGTGGTATCGACAAAGCAGTTGCCGCAGCAACGGCTGCATTCGCCAAGCAAAGCAAGAAGGTGAAAGACCGCGAAGAAATTCGTCAAGTCGCCACTGTTTCAGCTAACTGGGATGCCACCATCGGTGACATCATCGCTGATGCAATGGACCGGGTTGGTAAAGATGGCACAATTACGGTCGAAGAAGCCAAAGGTATCGAAACATCCCTTGACGTGGTCGAAGGTATGCAGTTCGACAAGGGCTACCTTTCTCCTTACTTCTGCACAGACGCCGAAGCTCAAGAGGTGAACTTCGAGGACGCTCACATTCTCATCCATGAGAAGAAGATCAGCAGCCTCAACGAAATCCTACCACTGCTTCAAGTCGTCGCGAAGACCAACAAGCCATTTCTCATCATCGCTGAGGATATCGAGGGTGAAGCTCTCGCGGCATTGGTTGTTAACAAACTTCGTGGCACGCTTAATGTCGCAGCTGTCAAGGCACCTGGCTTCGGTGATCGCCGTAAGGCAATGCTTGAAGACATCGCTGTTCTCACAGGTGGTCGTTGCATCACTGAAGATCTTGGTATCAAGCTCGAGAGTGTGCAACTCAGTGACCTCGGTAAAGCAAAGCGCGTCTCCATCGACAAGGAAAACACAATCATTGTCGAAGGTGGAGGTAAGAGCTCCGACATTCAAGGCCGCGTGAAGCTTATCCGTAAGCAGATTGAAGCCACAACCTCCGACTACGATCGCGAGAAGCTCCAAGAGCGTCTTGCTAAGATCGCTGGTGGCGTGGCCGTCATTAATGTAGGTGCACAAACTGAACCAGAGATGAAGGAGAAGAAAGACCGTGTTGACGATGCCCTCCACGCTACGCGTGCGGCTGTCGAAGAAGGCATCCTTCCGGGTGGTGGTGTTGCATTGCTTCGGGCTGCTAAGGCGATCGAAACAGCGGCCGCTGGTCTGGAAGATGACGAAGCCCTGGGTGCATGGATCGTGCGCCGCGCGATTGAGTCGCCACTCCGCCAACTCTGCACAAACGCGGGAGTCGAAGGCTCACTCGTTGTGTCCGAAGTTCTCAAGGCTAAGGGCTCGAAGGGTTACAACGTGGCCACTGGCGAATATGTCGACCTCCTTGCTGCCGGTATCGTTGATCCAGCCATGGTGACACGCACAGCGCTTCAAAATGCTGGTTCCGTAGCCGGCTTGCTCCTCACCACCGAGTGCATGATCACTGACGAACCTGAAGAAGGTGGTGCCGCAGGTGGCGGCATGCCTGACATGGGCGGTATGGGTGGCATGGGCGGCATGGGCGGCATGATGTAATTCAGTTGGCTTACAATCGCTCATACCAACAAAACATTCTAAATGCAAAGCCCCGGCCAGAAATGGTCGGGGCTTTTTTGTATATCCACTTCCTGAATCACTCCCTCTTTGCCACTAAGCGCCCCTTTGACATGTAGAGCTTAGGTGATCGGTTTGTTGCTGCCAAAGGGTCTCACAAACTATTTTAATAGCGCTCGACTAGAGGGTTGATTTAGCACGCGCATCCATTTTTAATAAGTTTTTACGTGTTAAATTTGTCGCCAGCATGAGCCAATCCAGAGTCATCGCCGCCATAGAAATCGGGACGTCCAAAATTGTAGTCCTCTTGGGAGAGATCATCGGCGACTCTGGGCTTAACATCATCGGGCATAGTGTTGGTTCCTCGAAAGGGGTAAAAAAGGGAGTCATTACCGATCTGGATAAGGCAAGCGACTGTGTCCACGCCGCGATTCTCAGGGCAGAGGAAAATACACAAACGCGGATCGACGAGGTTTATCTCGCGCAAACAGGTCAGCATTTGATCGGTAATTTTAACCTTGGTAGCTCGAATATCAGTGCGTCCGACGGTTTCGTGCGTCGTGCCGACATTGATGCGGCTACGGAAGATGCCAAGCGTCGCTCTCTCCCGGATGACCGTATTTACATTCACCACATCCAAAACCCTTTTTCGCTGGATGGTAGCCCCGTCGAGAATCCACTCTCAAAAGAGGGGCGGCAGCTCCAAATCGGCTATTGGTCAGTACACGGTGATAGCGAGGCCGTCAGCGATAGTCTCCGTGTGATTCGCGGAATCGACCTCGATGTCAGTGATATGATTATCTCCAGCATTGCATCGGGCACAGTGCTACTAGAAGAGTCAGAAAAGGAAAATGGCGCACTCGTCATTGATATAGGCGGCGGCACGACTGATTACATGCTCTACCGCAAAGGTTACATCGTTAAAACCGGAGTTGTGCCTGTTGGCGGCGACCACATTACCAACGATTTAAGCATAGGCCTGCGCATCTCCCGTAAAAATGCCGAGGGTTTCAAACTAAAGGATGGACGCGCCTATTATCAGAGCGAGGACCGCGAGGAAAAAGTCTGGCTTATTGGTGATTTGACAATCGGCGATCGTCAGTACCCGCTCGCCGCTATTACCAAGATTATCGAAGCTCGGGTCTTTGAGATCTTTGATATCATTAAGGAGCAGTTGGTAGATGCTGATCTCTTCGAACCCAGCGACATAGCCTCAGGCGTCATCCTGACGGGCGGTACCTCCCGCCTGACGGGCATTGAAGAAGCAGCGCATCGACGCTTTGGCTTGGAAGCCCGTGCCTCTGAAGGTTCGCAATATGTAAGCGAAGAACTGCGTGCACCCGAGTATAGTACTGCAATTGGTTTGCTTCACTACGCATTAACCGGGCAAGAAGACAACCAAGAGCAAGTTAAGTCCTCTGGGCTAATGCGAAGGTTAGCAGACTTGTTTAATTAGATCTGAAAATGGAAATGACGACTGACACATTTTCTGGCCAAGCCACAGCACAAGCGGATCTAAAGATTAAGATCATCGGTGTGGGTGGTGCAGGCACGAATGCGGTCGACGGCCTAAAGTTAGACGACCTTGGTGATGTCCGCCTGGCCGCGATTAACACGGACGTGCAGGCGCTCAACCAATCGCCCATTGCGGAAAAGCTCGTTATTGGGCGCTCCGTCACTCGTGGCCTCGGAGCGGGTGGGGAAGTTGAGATCGGTAAAGCAGCCGCCGAAGCCGATCGCAACGCCATCGCGCGCATGATCGGTGACATGGATTTAATCATTCTCGTCGTTGGGCTTGGTGGGGGCACAGGTAGCGCGACGGCTGCCATCGTGGCAGAGGTTGCGGCTAAGACCGAGGCGCTCGTTCTCGCCTTTGCCACACTACCTTTCAGTTTCGAGGGTGCGCGCCGTAAGCGGATCGCCGAAGACAGCATAGGCGAGCTACGGCAGCTTGTGCACGGCCTCATACCTTTGCCCAACGATGTGCTCCTGCAAGAAGGCGAAGAAGACACCAGCGTACTCAATGCTTTTGCGGTGGCTGATCACTGGATTGGGCGAGGCGTCAATTCGCTCTGCGCTGCGCTCTTGAAGACAGGTTTGATTAATCAAGATTTTAGCTCAGTACGTTCTGTCTTTCAAAGCCGTGGCGGTAAAACAATTTTCGGCACTGGCACCGCTACTGGTGGCGACTACGTCAAAGACGCGCTCGAGGACCTTTTCATATGCCCACTATTGCACCTCGGCGATCGCCCCGCGCAACTTGATCGTATTCTGGTCAATGTAATCTGCGGTGCCGATATGGGCATGGCAAAAATCAACGAAGTGATGACGCAAGTAAGCAAACGCTTTGGCTCGCGCGAAGATATCGTCTTCGGTGCAGTCATTGACGAGAGCCGCAGCCAGAGTCTAGAACTATGTATCCTCGGTAAAGCGGAGATTGACAGTCTCGTTGCTCCTGAGCCCATTAAGATTTCTAAGGAACCAGAGTCCATCACGACAGGCCTCGGCCTCGAAACCGAAATCTCTGTAGATAAGAAAGCCCCGCGCCCCGTTCACCGCTCCAAGTTGAGCAAAAAAGAGCAGGCCGCCATTGATCAGGACGAGTTCAACTTCATCGACGCCGATGCGCAACGTGGTTACTTCGAAAAGACCGATCGCAACGAATACAAGGATGAAGACCTCGACGTACCCACTTTCATGCGTCGAGGGATTAAGATTAAGATCAAGTAGTTATCTGAAGATGACGGCAGGGTAGTCGACTAGTAAGTAGCTAAGCACTCTTACCGTTTCTCCTAAGTGGAGGGCAGCTATCATCTCATAGGCGGGACCAGAGATCGATTTTGAGTTGCGTCGCAATGACTGCCTTATGGTCAAATTGGGATTCCAGTTCCTTTACAATATGTAGATCGTATTTTACACTTCCACTTACTCCGTGTACTGGCAAAAACTATAATGATGCCTTGGTATCTCTATCACGCCCTGAAGCAGTTGTTTCCTTCAGGACGCTTTTTTTCCTTCTTCTCGCTCATGTCGATCATGGGTGTGATGTTAGGTGTTTGTGTGCTTGTTATCGTGCAGAGTGTAATGAATGGCTTTGGTGAAGGGATCCGACAGCGTCTTACGGAGACGCAGGGTGATATTCGTATTCGTTCGAATGAGGTGATTTATGATTGGGAAGCTGTGCTCGACACTGTTCTGGAACAGGATGCCGTAATCGGTGCCTCTCCCTTTTCAGAAGGCGTGATAATGCTTCAGCATCAGAATCGCCCACAATTCCCTTTTGTTCGAGGCATTGAACCTTGGTCGCAGGAAGAGGTCGTTCCCCTAGAGAAGTTTTTGACCATTGGGGATATGGAGGACTTTGACGATGAGGCTGTCTTCCTCGGTGAAGGTTTGGCCTATTCGCTCAAGGCTGGACCAGGTTCGACAGTTGAAGTCTTTACCCCGCTTATGCTGGAAGCACTCAAGAAGGATGAGGTATTACTGCCGCGTGAGTTTAAAGTGGTCGGACTCTTCCGCACGGGTTCGCCGCAGGTTGATGGAAATACCATGATCACGACGCTACGGGTGATGCAGGAACTTTATGGCTTAGACGATGGGGTCCACGGGATCGTGCTCAAGCTACGTCCTGGGCAAGATGCCTACGACTATAGCGTCGATCTGGAGCGCGAGGTATTGCGACCGGGTTTACAAGCAGTCAGCTGGATCGAATCTAACGAGGATTTTCTCTTTGTGATCGAGCAAGAGAAGCGGGTGATTTCGTTTATCATTATCTTTATAATTCTAGTCGCTTCGTTCTCGATCGCGATTGCACTGATGATGGCGGTGATCCGTAAGACGCGTGAGATCGGCCTACTCGTTGCTATGGGTGCCCGCCCGCATCAGGTTGCCTACAGCTTTTGTTTTCAAGGTTTCGTCATCGGCCTAGTCGGTACGGTCCTTGGGATACTCATGGCGGTGATTTGTTTGTACTATCGTCGTGCAATTCTTTCGGCCTATGCGGATATAACGAATACACAGACCAATTTTCTCGGCCAATACGATGTCTACGAAATCCCCGTGCATTATTTAGTGTCGGATTTTATCACAGTGTCTTGCTTCGCAGTCGTCATCTCGACGCTGGCAGGGCTCTTGCCTGCACTGCGCGCCGCCCGATTGAAACCTGCTGATGCCCTCCGAAGTGAATAATTCAGAATATCTCCTCGAAGCCAAAGCACTGGGTAAACATTTCCCTGGTGCGGATAGCGTTATCTCCGTGTTGGACGGGGTGGATTTTACGTTGCGCCCTGGTGAGAGCGTAAGTATCCGAGGCGAGTCCGGAAGTGGTAAATCGACTTTGCTCAATGTGCTTTCTGGTTTGGAGCGTGCCGATTCGGGGCAGCTTTTCTGGGAGGGTAAGGACGTGACTAAATATTCGCTCTCAAAGCTGGCTGCAGCTCGAATGCGATTTATGGGGTTTGTCTTTCAGGCTTATTATCTGGCTCCCGAGCTGAACGCCTTGGAAAATGTTTTGCTAGGTGCGCGTATCGCAGGACGTGTTGATGCTTCCGTTCGCGAACGGGCGGAGGCTCTGCTTATACGTGTAGGACTCAAGGAGCGTATCCGGCAAAGCTCAACTAAACTGTCGGGAGGTGAGCGCCAGCGGGTTGCCGTGGCGCGTGCTATGATCAATGATCCGTCATTGGTATTAGCTGACGAACCGACAGGCAACCTTGACGAATCGACTGGGCACGCAGTCATGGATTTACTGATGGAGATTGCAGAGGAATCTCAAAAGTGCCTCATACTCGTCACGCATAACCTAGATTTTGCGGCGCGCACGCAACGGCAGTTGACTTTACACCTAGGGAAAATGGCTTAGAAGTAGTAGTGACTAGACAATCGACTCTCAGAGAAAACTTCACTCCATCGCAATGTGTACTTGCATATTGGGCCGTCTAGTCTCAATACTGTCTCATTAAGAAGATGGACGCCGAAATTAAATCTACTCCAGATGTGAAGGAGACCTTTAGGGATTTTCTAACGAGCAAAGGCCTGCGCGTGACGAATCAGCGTCTCGCGATCTTCGACGCGGCATATGATCATCCCGACCACTTCACTGCGGAGGATCTTCTGGAGCGCTCCCGTGAGATTGACGACTCTGTTTCCCGTGCCACGGTTTACCGCGCTTTGCCGATACTAACTGAGAGCGGGCTAATTCGGGAAGTCGATGTGGGACGAGATTACAAGTTTTACATGGCGAATCGTAACGCCACGACCTTTCAAGCTCAGGTTATCTGCTTAGACTGCGATAAGATTTTTGAAATCGATGCCCCCTTTATGGAGTGGTATGGAAAGACTGTTGCTGATAAGCTGGCACTCAATGTGGAGAGTCAGCGTCTGCAAGTGACTGCGCACTGTGAAGAGTTGCAGGCAGCGGGTAATTGTAAGCGCAGTGGCGAAAGGGCTTCGTAGCTATCTATTGGGGCGTAATAAGTCGCGCCGTTAAGGGCTCACCTCAAAACGCACGCCGATCAAGTTATAATCGGCTACGCTGCCATCTTCCAGTTTGGCGTCCTTGGGCGGATTGATCATGCGTCCTTCAACTATGATTGGCACCTCGCGGGTTAAGTAGCCAGGCGCACTCAAACGAGCCATGTAGAGGCCGTTTGTAATGTCTTTAAGAGGCATCAAATTACGGCCGATTTGCAGGTTCTCGTGCGTGTAGGCGACTTTGCCGTCTGGTGCGACTATCTCAATCGTTGCCCCTGGGCCGTTTTTCCCGTATTGGTTGAACTCTAGACTTCTTTCATTGGCGTAGCGCACACCAATGTGAATGACGCCAGGTGACTTCTCTGTCGCTTGTGGACCCAATACTATAAATAGTGTGCCGACGATCCCGGTCAGTAACAGAAGGAGTGCGACGACGAGGCCGCCTTTGAGTTCGAGTGTCTTTGCCATTTTTAAGAATACTGACTCAGTATAAAGATGTTATTTTATCAAGTTAGAGCTTAGCTTAATGATTATGCGGTTCAGTGGGTTCAATGTCCAATCGGATAGTTGCTTTGCGTATTTTTCTGCGTCCTGACTTATGAAAATTCTAATTTCTAGTATTGTGTGTATATTTTCGTGCTTGTTTCGAGGGGGCAAGGTGTTTTCATCCCCGCACTAATGAAACGCACTCATCACTGCTCTCAACTCCGTAAATCTGACGCTGGCTCGGCCGCTACTCTCGTTGGCTGGGTTGACTCCGTTCGCGACCACGGAGGTATTCTTTTCGTTGACCTGCGTGATCGTGAAGGCCTCACCCAAATCGTCCTCGACCCTGCTAATGCTGCGCTTGAGGCACAATTCGGTTCAATCAAGCCTGAGTCTGTGATCGAAGTCACAGGCAATGTCCAAGAGCGTATTGAGGCTGCGGTGAATCCGAACCACGCGACTGGCGGGATCGAGCTTCACGCCTCGGAGCTCATGATTCACAACGTCTCGAAGACGCCGCCTTTTCCGATGGATGATACTGCGGACAGGACCAGTGAAGACTTGCGCATGACTTATCGCTATCTAGATCTACGTCGCACTTCCAACCTCAATCTCCTTCGCCTACGCCACAAGACTAGCCAAGCCATCCGTAACTACATGGATGAGGAGACCTTCATCGAGGTGGAAACGCCGATGCTTTTTAAGAGTACGCCCGAAGGTGCCCGCGAGTTTCTGGTGCCTAGCCGCATGAACCCCGGTGCATTTTATGCCCTCCCGCAATCGCCACAGCAATATAAGCAAATGCTAATGGTCGCGGGAGTGGAGCGCTACTACCAGCTAGCTCGTTGCTTTCGAGACGAAGACTTGCGTGCCGATCGCCAACCAGAGTTTACGCAGCTCGATATCGAACTCTCGTTTATCGACCGCGAAGACATGTATTCGTTAATCGAGGGTCTCATGAAACGTATTTGGAAGGACACGCTGGGCAAGGACATCGAAACCCCCTTCCTTCGTATGAGCTACTACGACGCGATGAACCGCTTTGGCGTGGATAAGCCTGACATGCGTTTCGATATGGAAATGCAAGATTGCGCAGACATATTCGCTGAGTCGGAATTTAAGGTTTTTAAAGGCGCACTCGATTCCGGGGGCTCGATTAAAGCTTTTAATGCTAAAGGACTCGCCGATCTCACCCAAGGTGAACTACGTGGTCTCGAGGATTCCGCCAAATCACTCGGTGCAAAGGGGCTCGCATTCATTAAATCCGATGGTGATGAATGGAAGTCCCCAATCCTCAAGTTCTTCTCTGACCAAGAAAAGGCGGCCATTAAAGAGCAACTTGAAGTCGAAAACGGTGACATCGTCTTTTTCGCGGCGACCGAGTGGGAGCGTGCTTGCACGATCCTTGGACGCGTGCGCCTAGAAGCGGCGCAACTCCTGGTCAAGCGCGAGAAGTTGACGATCAGTCCGACCGACTACAAATTCCTCTGGGTGATCGAGTTTCCGCTCATGCTCTTCGATGAGGAGCAAGGTCGCTACGTTTCCTCGCACCACCCATTCACGGCTCCAGTCGTTGAAGACGTTGCTCTCCTTGATAGCGATCCAAAGAAAGTGCGTGGTCAGCATTACGACCTCGTTCTCAATGGTGTCGAACTCGGTGGCGGCTCCATCCGTATTCACCAGCCCGAGCTACAGAAGAAGGTTTTTGAAGAAGTGCTTAAGATTCCCGCAGATGTCGTAGAGAGCCGTTTCGGCTATATGCTCAAGGCCTTTGAATACGGCGCTCCGCCTCACGGGGGTATCGCTTTTGGACTCGACCGTATTTGCACGATACTTGGGCAGCGTTCGAGTATTCGCGATGTGATTGCCTTCCCGAAGAACCAAAAAGGGCAGGAAATGATGACGCAGAGCCCTGGCATCGCGACCGAGAAGCAACTGCTTGACTTGCACGTGAAGGCCGTGATTCCAAAAAAAGAGTCCTAGTGGGCTATTGCAGTCTCACAATTCCGTCTTGTGGATTTGGCGACTCGACCACAATATAAGCAATTAAGACTGGAACCCGGAGCCCTCTCTGGGTTTCTTTACGTTTATGCGTTTCTCGCGATTTCTTACAGTTTCCCTTTTCTGTTTCGTCACTGCGTCGCTCTACTCGCAGATGACACCCACCGCTCCGATTAAAAATTTTCGCCTCCCGCGCTTTGGCGACAACGGTTATACCCAGTGGATGCTCCTAGGGGAGCAGGGTATTTACGACAGGGACGAACAAGTAAGCGTCCAACAAATGGCAATGCGCATTTATTCTGGCGACCAACGCATGGCTTTAGAGCTTTCGATGGATAGCCCCGAAGGCACCTTGCGTTTGCAGGAAAACCGAGGCTATTCCGAAAGCCCTATCGAGATCGCTGGGGCGAATTTCAAAATCTCTGGTATTGGTTGGGAATGGTCAGGCGACACTAAGGAGATCATAGTCAAACAGGATGCAGTTGTGAAATTCACCCAAGGTATCGCGGGTGCCTTTGGCGACATAGGCGAGACAAATACCGATGGCGACCTAAGCGATACTGAAATTCATAGCGATCTCCTTGTCCTACGCACGACGGTGGAAGAATATTACTTCGAATTTACTGGTAGTGTGCACGCCGTCTCTGATCAAATGGATTTAAAGAGTGAGTCGCTTATCGCTCTGGCGGATGTGCCTCAAGGTAGGGGTGGCAGTGGCGCCAAGCTAGCACCCAGTGAGCTGGATTCTATTCGCCAGATCATCGCTCGCGACGATGTGACCATCATTCAAAGTGGCAAAACGATCAAAGCTGACGAGGCTGAGTTCTTCCCTCGCGAGAAGCTTGCCAATCTTTCGGGGGCGGCTAGCATCGACATGAAGGGAGCTTATTTGAGCGGTGAAACCATTCGCAGCCAATCTGGCGAGATTAAGATCGCCGGCACTAAAGCGGCAGGCCGGGCGCAAATGATTCTCACCGAAACAGGCGGCCTTGGTATCCTAGGAGCCTCTGCTCTGACTTCTGATACCATCATTCTAGCTGATACAATCACTATGGGTGAAAAACCGACTGAGAACCACTTTCTATTTAAGGGTTCTGTTGAGGTTATGTCCGGGGCTGTACAGATGCAATCCGCGCGCATGACTGTTATTTGTAATAAGGTCGATCAGCCTAAGACCACAGAGGTGGAGGATTTAGATCTCAAAGTCGGTGAGGTTAAAAACATCGTCGCCAGCGGTGGCGTCCACATTGAGCAAAACGGGCAGGTCGCTACCGGAGAGCAAGTCACTTTTTATCCCGCCGATGAGCGTGCCATCCTTACGGGCGATCCCAAAGTCATCAACGGGGAGGCTATTGTCACCGGGAATATCATGGAGCTAAAGCCTAAGCTCGCCACCATAAGCGGTGAAGCTGATGGCCCAGTCGTTGTCCGCCTCCCTGAAATGCCTGACCTTGGATACGTAGCATTTACGCCGTCCAGTGCCGCCGAGCCCATGCCTACGGCCCAAATCGAGACGGAAGCAACGATTGTCACTAGCCAAGTGCTCCACATGATCGAAGAGCCTAGGCAAACGCTCTTCCGTTTTACCGAAAATGTGCAAGTGACTGCCACCAATCTCGATACTACCTGCGAACGCCTTGAGATCATCGCAGTTGAGCAGGCCGACGCCGCTGCTGATGCAAAGGCAGCCTTAGAGTTAGAGCGCATCGAAGCTCGCGAGAATGTAGTGATCAAGCAGACTGGCCGTACTGCGACCGCGAAGAAAGCCATCTTCTTGCCAAAAGAGGGCAAAGTCGTACTTGAAGGCAGCGCCGTGGTCAAGGACGAGCAAGGCAGCGCCGCTGGCCACCGTATGACGCTCTTTCAAGGCCAAGGTCGTGCCATCGTCGAAGGTGGTGGTCTAGAAGGTGAACGTGCTCGTGTGACGCTTCCCGGTATGTCAGTTAGTCAATAAGGTATTGAAATACTGCTTAGAATAGGTGCTTGTTAGTCCAAGCCATTTTGCTGGATTTCTTTCAGCTGATTGGCATCCACCACATCGGGTGCCCGCTTATCTTTGCCAGCAGTTTTATTGTATCGGCCTGTAAGTTTATCTTTTTCGTAGCGGGTAAACCCATGCTTTTCGACATTTTCATCGGTCAACTTATTCTTGGTCGAAGCTTCAGTGTATTTGTTAGAAACATTGGGCGAGTGAAATACCTTTCGCACTGGATTGCCCGTTTTTGGGTGCGATAAGAGCGGATCGTCAGCCATTCGCTGAATGTATTCAAAGGCCTCGCCGTCGGAACCGTCGGGTAGAATTTCCTGATATACGTAGGTGGGCATTTTGCGATTGTTAATGAGAATTATGAATAACAAATGAAATATGGAACTGAGCTCCTCGCAACTCGAATCTTGCATCCCGTCTTTCCATGTAATGCAGGGCTACTAGAAGGCACCCTAAAGCACTCATGCATAGGACTTAATGAGTGAAATACTAGCTATCATCGTCGGAGCTATAATTGTCGTTATTTGTGGATTCTTTGGCTTCGTAACTCTTTACATCGCCAACCTCCTTACTACGATAGCGGACCTTGCCTAAAAAGGCTACGTTGGCTGAATAGTGCATACGAATTAAAAATGAAATTGTTAGTCTGTCCCTTGCTCCTTATGGCATGCTTAAGCATAGGCCATGCTTATACGTTTACATCAAGTGAAGGCGCTAAATTCGATGGTGAACTCTTGAGAGTCCGAAGTGATAGTGTAAGGGTCAAGCGCGCATCAGATAATACAGAATTTACCCTCAATAAATCTAGATTTTCCCTAAAAGATCAGCAGTATTTCGAAGCTTGGGCAGAAACAAACCGCAACATGCCCGAGGGGCGAAGACTGCAAGCAATTCTCGCTGATAAGTATTCCCAGGATAGCTTATACATCGGTGGCACGACAGGATGGAAAAAAAGAGAGCAAGGAACGGGATACATCATCGATCGCGAGTTTAGTTATGTAACTCCTGAGAATGACTTTAAACAGGCGACAGCACATCCAAAGCCGGGCATATGGAATTGGGAACCTGGCGATAAATGGATTGAGCATTGCGCTGAAATAAATCAAGTCGTTCGGCTTCACGGTCCGATCAGCCCTCAATGTTCTGTATGGGCGATGGAAGATCACCGCACAGCAGAAGAACTGAAACAGAACCTAATAGAATACATGACTGCTCAGTGCCAGCGTTATGATGCCTACGAGCATGTCAAATGGATGGACGTCGTCAACGAGACTATAACAACTAGCGGTAGATGGTTTGGACCAAAGCCAGGTACGGATAGATGGGAAAACCCGTGGACGATAATTGGGTATGACGAAACCCATCCACTTATGCCACCACTCTACATAAAAATGGCTTTTGAAATCGCGACGCAGCACGCGCCAAATACGAAGCTAATCATTAACCAGCATGGTGGTATGCAAGATATAATGTGGCTTACGGTAAAAGATTTAGTTTTCTATTTACGTGAACAAGGGCTCAGGGTCGACGGGATCGGTTGGCAAGCACATATCGATACCGGATTTGAAAAAGATACCTACAACATTGAGCGCTTACACGAACTAATTGATTGGGCCCACAGCAACGAACTTTCCTTTCACGTAACTGAAATGAACGCTTGGTTGGATCCAAGAAGTAAGGACTATGAAGCACAAGCCGAGACCTTTGCAGCCATTCTCGAAGCATTACTTGAGCACCGCTTAAATGGTGAGATTAGTTGGAACGTCTGGAATATCACAGATGGCCTGGCGTGGATTAAGAATAGAGACAAAGAAGGCACCCTTTTCGATGTGAACGGAGAGGCCAAACCAGCCTATTATGCGGTGCAGGAAGTATTAGAAAACCCTCCACCCCCTAGGGCACCGTTGGCTAGCACGCCAGATTTTTAACTTATTTTTCTTAGCTCTCTATGGCCAACCTCCAGATCTGGTTCGAAGCAACGCGCCCTAAAACACTGCCTGCGGCGATATGCCCGGTTATGGTCGGATCGTCAATGGCCTACCATGACGGGTTGTTTAATTGGATTCCTTCGCTGATTTGCTTGTCTTTCGCTCTATTGATCCAGATCGGGACGAATTTTGCCAATGACTACCTTGATGGCGTCAAGGGCACCGACACCGAGGCGCGGATTGGGCCGCTTCGGGCAGTTGCTTCCGGAAGTGTTCAACCCCTTGCGATGAGACGGGCGGCTCTGACCGTGCTTGCTCTTGCATTCATTTTGGGCCTTTCACTAATTTTCTATGGCGGGTGGTGGATGCTATTGGTCGGTGCCAGTTCCGTGATATGTGCTTGGCTCTACACGGGAGGGCCATATCCGCTGGCCTATAATGGCCTGGGGGATCTTTTCGTGATTCTTTTTTTTGGTCTCATCGCTGTGGCTTGCACTTATTTCGTGCAAGCCTTACAGATTACGGTGGATGCCTTCCTTCTTGGGCTGGCTTGTGGTTTGGTGATTAATAACATATTGGTAGTAAACAACTACCGAGATCTTGAGGAGGACATACTCGCATCGAAGCGCACGCTTGTTGTAATGATGGGCCGTCGTTTTGCGCAAATACAATATCTGGGGTCGACTGTTCTAGCTGCGACGATTCTTCTTGTGCTTGCTTGGAAGCAACATGCTTTCTGGTTGGGCCTGGCTGGTGTGCCGCTTTCTTATGGTGTTGTCATCGGTGCTCGACTACACCGCCTGTCGACTGCAGACGAGTTCCTCGGGGTGCTGAAGGCATCCGGGGTGATTGTGGCGGCTTTTGGAATTTTGGTTTCCGTAGGTTTGCTGGTATAATCGAGATTGCCTTGGCCGATCATCATTAACTTGCGACTTTCTTTATTCATGACCCCTCACTCCGTCAATCCTGAGAAGAAGCTTATGATTTGGCGCATCGTGGACGGCAAGGCGGGCCACGATACGTAGACAGCCGGGGTAGCATTGCTTTAGCGTAGTGCGGGAGCACTCTTTAGAGGTAAGGGATGTAATACAATGGGTTCCAGTTGCGTTGCTTTTCAATCATCACGCCATTTTTACTGCGTGTATTGGCACAAGCAGTGAAGTTGCTGAGCAGTAGGCTAGAGAGTAGGAAGAGCCCTAGGATTCGTTTGCTAATGCGCATGGTCCTTTTAATTTTCGAGAGTAGTTTTCGACTGTTTGTCGTAGAGACTCTTATAGAGTGCATTGTTGGGATAAAGTTCCGCGTGCGTGCCACTGGCAATGATCTGCCCGCGATCGAAAACGAGAATTCGGTCGGCATGCTGAATCGTACTGAAGCGGTGGGCGATAATCATTACCGTGCGTCCCTTGGAGAGCTCCTCGAGCGCCGCTTGGATCTGGTGCTCGCTCACGGAGTCTAGCGCGGAGGTGGGCTCGTCTAGGATAATGATGGGCGCGTTCTTGAGGAAGGCACGAGCGATGGAAATACGCTGGCGTTGACCGCCGGATAGACGTGAGCCACGTTCACCAACCAACGTTTCGTAACCATCCTCGAGCGCTTCAATAAAGTCTTGGGCGTGTGCCATACGTGCCGCTTGCTCAATGTCCGCATCGCTTGCATCTGGATTACCGAGTCGGATATTGTTCGCAATCGTATCACCAAAAAGGACCGCCTCTTGAGAAACCAAAGCGATTTGGCGACGAAGGTCTGCTTTGGCTATCTGGCGCACGTCCAAGCCGTCAATTTTGACGCAACCGTCTGCGACATCATAAAAACGCGGGACCAAATTCGCAAAGGTTGTTTTGCCCGCGCCACTAGGCCCGACCAGAGCCACGGTTTGTCCAGCTGGGATTGCCGCGTGGACGGATTGTAAGACCAATTCGTCGGCGTATTGGAAGGAGACGTTCTCAAATTCTAGATCTCCCTGCGCCTTTTTGAGCGGTGTTGGGTTCTCCGCATCGGGCACGGTATCCCGTGTGTCCAAGACGTATTCTAAACGATTGAGTGAGGCCTCGGCCTGGCGGATGGTATTGGACACATTTCCAAGCTTTTTAGTTGGCTGATAACACATATACAGTGCAACTAAAATGGATGCGAGGGCACCTTCGTCGACATCACGCTGAATGGCGATATACAGGGCGCCCACTAGTGCACCAGCGGTGACGACTTCAATGATCGGCGTCAGTGCCTTATCGTATTTGACGACCTTGAGGGACTGTTTAAAGAAGCGCGCGCAGCTTACGGCGAAAAGTTCGCTTTGTTGGGCTTCCAGGTTATAGGCGCGAATCTCACGGGTGGCCGACAGGTTTTCATTTAGCACGTGGTTGAGTTCGCCCGCCTGTGCTTGTACGAGTGTGGCTTTTTTGACGATTGCCTGCCCGATGAATCGTATGGGTAGCACGCAAGCGGGGATCGAAGCGAGCGCAAGCAGGATGAAACTAATATCCTCTGCTTGAAACGAGAGGTAGACTAAATAGGCGCCAGCAGCGAGTAAGGTCGCTGGCTCTTTGATTAAGCTATCCACCACCCTTACCACTGCTGTTTGTAGTAGTGTGGTGTCTCCTAATACCCGACTCATTAAATCACCCACTTTATTTTTGTGAAAGAAGGCGATGGGAAGGCATTGAATATGATCGAATACCATCCGACGGATTTGCTCTAAGACATACATGCCTGAATATGCAATAAAGTAGGCATTCACAAAGCTACCGAGGGCACGCAGCGCGAACATGATTGGCACTAGGGCGAGATAGCCTAAGAGCACGGCAGCTTCAGGCTTATCTGGCTGAGTAACCAGCGGCACCAAATGTTTGGTGACGTAAGGGAGCCCGAACCCAGATGAGGCCGCATAGATTAACCCCGCCAACAAGCCCACCCCAAACTGAACTTTGACCGGCTTTAGGTAATTAAAATAGGGTCTGAATCGTTTCAAAAACATAGCTACATAAAGTCATGTAAAGAGATAGAGTCGATATCTGTTTGTGAAGCTACTTTTAGCTTTAGCAAATATTGACGGTGGCATCGAGCATGCTTTGCAGTGCTTGATACTAGGGCTTGAGGTCGAGCAGTAGAGCGGTGGGTGTAGTGGGCCTTAATAGTTAGCAAATTAAGTTGTGGATACTGCATACTTGCAAGTATTGCTTATATACACTTTGAATTAAAAAATGAACCGACCTATCACCAAGAATAAAGGATGCAAGGGATTCATTAAATGGGTTGAGTTTGCTTTAGCATGTTTGGCGGTAGGGTTATTACGACTTATGCCAGTTAGAGCAGCCTACCGTTTGGGTAAGTCTATTGGGTGGCTTTTGTGGAGGTTCTTGCGCAAGCGACGCTCGACTGTAAGGGAGAACCTGATTATTATTGAGCGATGGTTGCAGTCATTGAATAAAGCTGATCCAGTTCAAATTTCTCCAGAAAGTACCGATTCGGCGGTACGCGAAGTTTTTTGCCGTAACTGTGCTAATTTACTCAGCAGTTTTCCTTTGAGTGCCTTGCCATTGGAAAAAAGGCTGAAGCAAATTGAATTTGAAAATTTTGAAGTTTTGAATGTTGCCGTCAAACAAGGGCATGGCGTGGTTTTATTGACGGCTCATATGGGTCCTTGGGAATCAGTGCCCGCTTTGGTCGAGCATTTCGAGCATAATGGTGTGAGCGCGCCTTTGGGTGCCATTTACCGGCCACTAAATAATGATTACTTGGAAAAATGGTATAGGACTCAGCGAGAAAGCCAAGGGATGCAGCTTTTCAATCGCAAGGAGGGTTTACGCGCTGTACTCAAATTCCTTGGTGCTGGGGGTATGCTTGCGGTTTTTGCGGATCAACGAGTTAAGACTGGTGAGCTTTCCGATTTTTTTGGTGTTCCAGCCCTGACGACACCTCTGGTAGGCTTGCTTGCTAAAAGATCTAAAGTCCCAGTGGTTAGTTTAACCCTTGCCTATGATCAAAATTGCAAACTTTTGGTTCGATTTCGCCAAGTTAGCTTCGAAGGTGCGAATAATAGGGCCGATTACGCACAGCTGACCAACCGAGAACTGGAGCAGATGCTTTCCGAAGATGTGACCAATGGATTTTGGTTACATCGCCGTTTTGTCACTTAATTTGATTCTGTAGGGAGCAGTAAAAATCGATCAAGCGTTTCGCCTCCTGCTCGATCGCGTAGTGGCCCTCGATCTCAGCTCTTGCGTTCGCTCCCATTGTGTGAATCGCAGGCATAGGTTGTTTAAACAACTCTTCAATTGCAGTTGTGGTTTGTTGTAGATTGTCGCAAGCAATCAGACGCCCAAAATTAGGTTCAATGATGTCGGCCCATGCGCCGGCACGAGATGCTAGCACCGCGCTACCGCTGGCCATGGCTTCGAGCACGGTGAGACCAAAGCCCTCGTTGCGGCTCAGAGCCGCAACGAGTGACATACCCCTAAACAGATCCGGGATGCGCTCGAAAGGTTGTCTGCCGAGGAAAATGAAACGTTCGCTGAGGCCAGCAGTGTGGATGCGCTCCTTTAAAGAATTTAGATAGGACTCATATTTTTGAGTCGTTTCTCCGACGATTACGACTGTTCCCTTAAATTCAGGATGACCTTGTATGACTCGAATCATGGCATCGACCAGGAGGTCGACGCCTTTTTGGGGGCGGACGCGACCAAAGATTCCGATGCCGAATTCACCTGGGAGTCCGAGGGCATGCCATGCTTCAGTTTTACTAGCAGGCGGCGCGTAGCGTTCGCTGTCGATCCCGTGTGGAATTATAATATCTGGGTTACGTGGAAGATAAGCCGCCGCCGCATTGGAGGTGGTGATCAAACCGTCCGCTTTTGAGATAAGCCAACGCGTGATCCAAGTGGGATGGCGCTGCGCGGTAGCCGTAAAAACGATTTTTATTTTTGCGCGGAAAATATATTTGAGAATGACCGCCTGCAGCATCTCGTTATTACGTCGTGCGTGGAAGACGCGCCACCTGCCATCAGAAAGCGGGCGTTTGAGACCACGGGCGCATTCAATGAAGCTTACGGTGTGAGTACCTTCCGGTAAATGGTGTTTACCTAAAACTGAAAGCGACACAATTGCCTGCTGATGTTGTAGCACCTGGAGCATGGTCGACGTGACGCCGGAAAAGCGGGGGTTGGAATTTCCCAGAATGATTTCGCCAATTGGCGGGTTGCTCTGCGCTTGCGGACTCATTGGTGTCTAGCGCCCTTGTTCGATTCCATGCGGGATATATTTCAAACCCTCGCGAAGCCTACAAAAGAAAACATGAGCAACAAGAGCACGTAACTAACATAGTTTATGAAGGGACGGCTATCTGTCAGCAATCTGAGGGTAGATATAGAAATTTGAAAACTTTTCATAGGGATTTTAATAGCTTATCAACGATTTTGGTCAATCCATGAGTCCTAAGTGTTTTTTTCAGTGTCGTTCGATAACATGATCTCAAAAAAGTTCCCATATGAAGTTCCCCATTCAGGGAAATCCTGATTTGTCATAATCATTTTCTCTAATTTTGATTCACAAAGATCTTCGCCGCTAGGAGAAGTCATCTTTAATACCTTGCAGAGATTTATTAGCTTTTCGCAGGTTGAGGTTTTCTTATCCCAAAAAGGAGGATGTATAGCCAAAAATATTTTCAGGTTCTTTACTGATTTACTTAAATTTTTTAAATCTTCCAATATTAATTGTTCTGCACCTTCTATATCTATTTTTAAAAAAATATTATTAAAAACTCCAATATCATTTATGTAGCTTTTAAGAGAAATCGTAGATACCTCATAATTCCCCTCTTTTGATATCATTGAGTTGCTCGAGATCTTTTTACCGAACCTTACGATATCCCCGTCTTCATTAGAAACACATTTGTTAGATAATGTAACTAGTTCTCTTAGACTCTTATTCGCATTAATTGTTTTTTTTAGTAATTTGTAGCTGATAGGGTTTGCTTCGATAGCATGTATTTTCTTACAGCCAATTTCAGAAGCCCACATTGAGCAGATTCCCACCCAAGCACCTAAATCTATAAAGGTCGTCTCACTACTTAGGTGTTTTTTAATGTTCTCGTATGTCTCGGGTTCCCAACCCTCTCTTTTATATTCTCTCCAAAATTCATGAGGTGTAACCTTAAAAGTTGTATTTAAAATATTAATTTTATCGTAAAATCCACTATATCTTTTAACAACAACTAGACAGCCTAGAAACTGATAATACGGTCTTTTGATTTCTCTTATTAGTTTAGGTAATGTAAATTTCATGAGTTTTTAGTTTCGTTGATTACTAAATAAGCTCTAGGTATTTCTCTATGGCAATGGGCGTCGTAAATTTATCATCAATCGGGATTTGAAAGTGCTCAGGTGTTTCGATTGCTTTCTTTAGAAGTTGAATGAAATCATCGAGCTTATCTGTTTCAAAGAGATGTTCTGGAGGCAGGATCTCATTTGGACCACTGGGGCAATCGGAACTGATGGTTGGCGTTTTCAGGCATATGGATTCGAGCAAAACCACTCCGAGGCCCTCATAGTCTGAGCAAAGTACGTGCAATCGCGCTGCTTTCATATAAGGGTAGGGATTTTTTCGAAAGCCCATGAAGTGAACGCGATCTTTGATGCCTAACTGCTTAGCCAAGTCTTTAGCGTCCTTCATGAGTGGTCCCTGTCCTATGAAGACCAAAGGCTCTTGGCAATCGATGGCTGCGAATGCCCGAATGAGGCGATCCTGGCGCTTCTGTTCTTTGAATTTACCCACGCAAATAATGGCGTTAGGGATAATGTCATCAGGTGATTCACAGGCTGCGGCTTCAATTTCTGTTACGTCAATGGGGTTGTGAATGGTTGATATTGGCGGGAGTGTTTGTTGGTTGAGGAACTCTCGCATATCATTTTCGACCCCCCTCGATACGCAAATGCTGGGCTTGGATCCATACAACCGCTTACGTTCGGCAAGTTCATGCCGTTGCTGGTTGGAATTATTAAACGCGACCTCTTTTTGGGTGGTGTTATGGATAATAAAGTGGACTCCTGGTAATTTGCTGTAGGCTAGAATTCGGTCCGAAGGCATTAAGTTTGACAGCACGAGATCTGGGGTACCGGCGTGTTTTTTAATAAAGCGGTCGAGCCAGGGAGCGGTTAAGAGTCCGCGAAGTCGGCGGGGAATCCAGCGGAATCTTTTCTCTGAAAAAATATGAACAGAAATGGATTCAGGAACCGGTAATTCAATATGTCGTTTGAAGCAAATGATGGAGGCATGG
>QOOZ01000033.1 GCA_003331195.1 Puniceicoccaceae bacterium
TGCAGTGGCCTACCCGAAACCTTCAATTTCATTACCTTTCAAAAACACCTAGTCAAAAACTTAGCCAAAACTTTAGATTTAGAGCCAGGTGAGCTTGAAGACATTCGCCCTCTATTCAAAAGAGATCAGATTGAGCGTGAAAAACAACGCTTCGCCGCAGACGCATGGAACCATCGCAGGTGACCGCGCAACAAACATTAACTATTAGAAAGTTAGACGCTTGATGAAGTGAGTCATGCGTCACTATCTCTTTTCACGAGCTATCTGACGATGCGCTAAACACTTAGCATTTTCCTGTTGAGAACAGATTGGGGCTTGAATGGAACTCGACAAAGCGACCAGTTCACCCAGTCTTACAACATGTTTATCGTCAGCAGATCCCGTTCTATAATTGCTCTAATTGCAATTCAAGCCACCTGCATAAACTTCGCGCATGCCTACGAACAAGGTAGCTATTTCGTTTTTGATATCCTCGAATCTGCTGAGGCAGAACCCACCAAAGGTCGTCTAGCGATCCCCGCGGAAGCCCTAGCCAAAGCCGATACGCAGCGCGCGCCGACTGAAGAAACTAATCGCAGCGAATTTGAGATTGATTTCAAGCTCACAGTTCAGCCCAAAACTATAGACTCAGCCTTCCAATCTGATCCTTCGCACAAAACAGAGTCGTTCACCGGAAACACTAGCTTCCAAGTAAAAGCCTTCGACTTTGGAAGCAGCGATTCAGTGTTTGGCGAGTAAGAGCTCAGGACTTTAGGGTCCTCTTAGCATGTTTACGATTTGGATAAACCGTGCGGCAAATCGTGCAAATCCTGCCATCGCAACCATGCGCAGAGCAATGTTCGCGGCCATAGAAAATAATCCGCAAGTGTAGCTCATTCCAGCTCGACTCCGGAAAAAGCCGTTTCAAATCACGCTCAGTTTGGGTGACGTTTTTGCCACTCGTCAGCCCCCAACGCTGAGCTAAGCGATGAATGTGTGTATCGACTGGAAAGGCTGCTACGCCAAAGGCTTGAGCCATCACAACCGAAGCCGTTTTGTGACCAACCGCTGGGAGCGCTTCCAGCGCCTTCATATCAGCAGGCACCTCCCCGCCATGCTCATTAAGTAGGATACGCGAAAGCCCCGCTATGCCCTTCGACTTCATCGGCGAGAGCCCGCACGGGCGGATAATTTCTCTAATTTCTTCGACCGAAAGCTTCACCATATCTTGTGGCGTATCCGCACGAGCGAAGAGCAAGGGTGTGATTTGATTGACCCGCACATCAGTGCACTGAGCCGAGAGCAGGACCGCGATGAGTAGCGTGTAAGGGTCCTTGTGATCCAAGGGGATCGGCGTCTCTGGATAGAGTTCTTGCAAGCGATTTTGAATATATACGGCGCGTTCTTTTCGAAGCATATGAGAAAGAGTTAGAGGTTGCGACTTGCCCACCGTGTAAACTTTGCCCAAAAATGCAAATCACTGATGAGCGAAAAATCCATAACACTCTCTGAATCACTCCCCGAGATACTGCGCGGCACGCGCGCCGTCGAAGTGCTCGAACGCTCCCTCGCACAAAATCGACTCGGGCACGGTATACTTCTCCACGGCGAGAGCCTAGAAAGTCTCGAAGCAATTGTTTGTGCGATCGCGGCACATTTACTTGAAACTAAACGCGACCCATTCGAGCATGCCGACTGCTTCACTCTACGCCCCAGTGGCAGAGCACGCCTAATCAAGGTAGGCAAAGCCGAAGACAATAATACCATGCGCAAGCTGGTCATCGATATTGCAAAAAGCTCCAATCAAGGTGGACGCAAAGTAGGCATCGTGATCGACGCCGACCGAATGAATGCCGCCTCGGCCAACGCCTTCCTAAAAACCCTCGAAGAACCGCCTGCAGGCACGACACTCTTTCTATTGACGACGCGCCCCTACGACCTGCTCGACACCATACGAAGCCGTTGCCTCAACTTTCGTATCCCTGCTCCTATCGAAACCATTCAACATCCAGATTGGGCTTCATGGGTCGTGGCCTACCGCGAATGGCTCGGTCGCCTCCTACAAGGCCCCAACAAAAAAACCATCCCCCACATTGTGATGGGTGCCTATGGGCTAAATGCTCGCTTTCAAACCATCCTCAAGGCTATGACCTCCGAAGCTTGGAAGATGCAAAAAGAAGCACTCCCCGACCACGTGACAGCTGATGAGAGGGACGCGATGGAAGTCAGTCTAAGTAAAGGCTATCGCAAGCAGCTCTTCGGCGAGATCGAAAAGGCCACCGCTGGATTTGCTCGTGATGTCGAAGTACTCAATAAGGGCGAACTCCCTGCCAGTGCCCTCCACCGGGCGACTGAAGCGCTAGAACGCTCGGCAGGCCTCATGGAAATCAACTTCAACCAGGCGGCCGCCCTAGAGCTCTTCTTTTTGAGCTCATTGAGAATTTGGACGCTCGCTAGATAACCCACATACCATAATTTCTCTTAACATGAATAGTAGCCCTAAACTACAATACTGTAACAACGAGATGACTAGTCAGATTAAGACTTCATTCATCTACCCATTATTTTTTCAGAATGTGTGGTCGCTATACATTACATACCAATAAAAAGGCACTCGCCGAAGCCATTGCGCTCGCGCTGCCCGAAGCCTACGAGCCAAACTACAACATAGCCCCCGGCCGTGAAACCTTGAGCATTGCTAATCGCGACAAGGTGCAGCTTGTTGCAATGATGATGCACTGGGGGCTCCGCACGCCACAGAATTTCCATATCAACGCGCGTATCGAGACCGCGGATACCACCCCTCGCTTCCGCGAAAGCTGGCATACACACCGTTGCCTACTTCCGACCAACGGCTTCTACGAGTGGTATCAAGACGGCATCACCAAACAACCCTACTTCATCTATCCACCTCAAGATACTTTGCACTACTTCGCTGGGCTTTGGTTTCCATCAACCGGCTACGAATCACCACCCTCTTTTGTCATTTTAACAACCAAAGCCCTTACCTCGATCCATAATATTCACGAACGTATGCCCGTGATCTTAAAGCAAGAAAGCAAAGTTTCCTGGCTGAATGGTGAGCTCGACACAAAAGCGGTTCAATCGCTGGCTAGTCGGGTGCTTCTCGAAAAACATACCGTCTCCCGCCGGGTCAACAGCGTGCAGAATAAAGACAATCGCCTCATCGAAGCGACCTCCCCCTTTACGGATGATCAAATGATGCTTTTTTGATTAGCGAAGGACGCTTTAATTCCATACAAGACACACGCACCCAGCATGTATGAAATCGTGCAATACCCTCACATCAGTCTACCCGAGAAATTATGCACGAACTGAAAGATGACTCAGGTGAGAAAAATCTGTATTTCCAAACCATCGTCTCGGAGCCTATCCAAAGCACATAAAAGCTGCCTTCGATCGCTAAGCATCGAAGCCTAAGAAATAATAATCCTTCATGTCCGAAACTACCAAAAACCTACCTGTCGAAAAACGCAAAATTAGCAAAGCCGAGATTAATGACCTACCACTTATCGCATGGGAGGGTAAGATCCAGATATTGGAATCCATCGAAAAGATGGAAGCCGTTGCCGCAACTCTGGCAAACGAAAGTCACCTCGGCTTTGACACCGAGACCCGACCAAGCTTTAAAAAAGGCGATTACTACCCGCCCGCACTCATCCAGCTAGCCACCAAGCACTGCGTCTACCTCTTCCGTATCAGTGAAACTGAGACCTTTGATCCGCTCCTCCCAATTCTGGAGTCGCCCCACATTTTAAAAACGGGTGTCGCGATTAAAGACGACGTCAAAGAACTCCGCGCGATGGAAGACTTCACTCCCAAGGGCTTCATCGAAATCGCTGACATCACGGCGAAACTCGGCTACGAAAATCGTGGCCTCCGCGCGCTGGCAGGACTCCTACTGCAAGGACGCATCAGTAAAGCAGCTCAAGTCACTAACTGGGCACGCCCAAAACTTGACAACAAGCAAGTTCGCTATGCGGCGACCGATGCGTGGATCAGTCGCGAAATCTACCGCCAGGCCGTGGCAGAGCGGGATAGCTAACTGCAGTTTAAATTGCCCGGCTGATCCGTTACAAAAAAAGCTGCAGGGGAAATAAGAAGCTATTTGGTCCCTACTAAATAATTAGGAGAACTGGAACGGAAGCGAGAATTGCTTCAGTTCAATTTTCATTCAACTAGTAACATTGGACGCAAGAGTAGGAACCAGGTACTCACCAGACTGAAGGCAAGCATCAATGAACCTAATACAGCCATCGTAAGCGCAAATTTGCTGTATGGTATCGCGTTATTCACACCGAAAACAATACCGCAAAGCTTGTTACGTAATTCTTGCTTACTCTCTTCTGAACTCACAATCATGATGATGCCAAAAACAGCTGGCAAAGTGCAAATAGCAATCTTGATGATAAGGATTGCGAAACTGATATTTAGAAGTGACATAGTAGATTTTAATTGGATATGTGCATGTGCTGAATTTATGCCAAAGCAAATCTAAAATTTACTTAATTGTTAAGTATTTATTTTTTTATATTAATATTTGATCTCAAGAAGTATATTCTCTTTAGCTTTAGAGATGATTTATGGAAAGACCTACACACTGACTATTTCGGCACTCGCCTCTCTGCCAATGCTCGCACAAGCAGAGAGCATCCAAACCCTGCCGACGCTCTACGTCGACGCGCAACAGACGGCTAATATACGACCTGTCACCACCTACGAATCCCCGGTTTCCAACCTCGATTTCGAACCGCGCGTTGATCTGCAGTCGCGCAATATGGCGGAGGCTCAGGGTGATGTCACCATCCGAGGCGGCATCTTCGAGAACACTGGTTTTCGTGTCGGTAGCGCCACGCTGATCGATCCACAAACAGGGCACTACTTCGCAGAGCTACCGATCGCACCGGAGATGCTCACGCGCCCGAATATCCTTACAGGTGCCGATAATGCACTCTACGGTTTTAACAGCACGGTTGGCACCATCAGTTACGACTGGAGTCAGATCGCTGATGCCGGCAGTTTCACCGTAGGGGGCGGCGACCACGGCTTAAACTTCCAACGCATCCATCACGGCTTGACTGAACAACTCGGTGAAAGCGAAAAATGGAACTGGGGCGTCGAAGCTGAAATCTCTCGCTCCGAAAGCGATGGCACCATCCTGTTCGGCGACCACGACTTCGACCGCACCACAGGCCGCGTGCAAATACTCGGCCCGAACTCGCAGACGGATTTCTTTGCTGGCTACCAGGCTAAGTTCTTTGGCTGGCCAAACATGTATACCCCATACGGTAATGAAACTGAAAATCTAAAAACGCGCCTGTTTATCTTAAACCACCAACAATCCTACGGAGAAAATAGCTCTTGGGAAATAACCGCATCCCACCGCAGGCATAGTGACGACTACTTCCTCGATGCATTTGGTGGTATCTCGCTGACTCATGAAACCAAAGTCAGCTCTATCGCACTGAGCGGTCGCCATTCGTATAGTAAAGAAATTGCGCTTAACTATACACTTCAGTCGACTGCTGACAGCATTGGTTCAAGCAGTTTAGAAGAAGGTCCATTTACCACCCGGAGCTACACCAAGGTCACTTTGCTACCTGAGTACAACATTGTCTGCGATAAGATCCATAGCTTAATCTTTCGATTCGGCGCATCATTCGACGATACAAATCGCGATAGCTCAGTGTTATCTCCTATATTTGATCTAGCTTGGCTAACAGAGCAAGCGGACGGCGACGCGAAAAGCATCTACTTCTCCTATGGGCAAACAAGCCAAGTGCCGGGTTACACAGCCATTGGTGGAAGTGAGACGACGGGTCTCTTTCGCAGCAATCACGATTTGGGCCGAGAAAAAACTCAAAACCTAGAAATAGGAACTAAGATAATGCGCCAAGACTGGAGCATTGAAGCTGCCGTCTTTTACCGCTGGGATGATAATCTTGTCGATTGGACATTCGCAGGAACGAGCGCACGTGAGGCTAATCCAGTCGATATCGAAACTTTCGGCTTCGAACTCATCGCCTCCAAACGCTGGGATAGCATCGAAACCATCGCTAGTTACACCTTTCTGGATAAAGATGAAGACTATGGAAATGACACTATCGACGCGAGCTTCTACGCGCTCAACTACGCAAACCACCGCTTTACCTTGGGCGCGATCTGGCGTCCCTGCGAAATCCTCGAAGTCCGGATCGATAACGAATGGCGCGAAAACGAAGACAACGCCCTACGCAAGAGCAGTGACTTCGCCCTCTTCACTCACTTCGGCCTAAGCATCTATCCGACACAGGTAGAAGGCTTAGAAATCTTCTTCGCCATCGACAATGCTTGGGACGACGACTTCGAAGATGTCCCCGGCACACCGGGGCGTGGTGATCAATATTCTGCAGGCGTGACTTTTAGCTGGTAGTCGAAGAGTCACTTGCGACGACCAGGGCTACAAGTGCCCAAATGAAAGGAACCTAAAAGTGAAGCCCCCGAGCTCGAATATTAGCCCCCGTTTTCTTGGCGCTCCAATTCAGCGAGTTCCTGCTGCGCCTTGGCAATACGCTCTTGAGCTTCTTGAATTCGGCGGGCGCGAGTCTGAGATTCTTCGTAAGATTTCTTTTTGGCAGCGAGTTGCGCCTCAACCCGAGCGGCTTCTCGCTCGGCAGCGCTTACATCCTCGGTAGTCGCCTTGCGGGCAATCTCGTCGCGAATGCGTTTTTCTTCTAGAGTTTTGATATCGGCTTCCAATGACTCCTGAGCTTGCACTTCTTGCTCATACTCGTATTGGCGCTGAACCTCAGCCGCTTCGAGGGCTTCCTTGCGCTTGTCCAGTTCGTTACCGCCTATCCCGCCCAGTGCCCCGCCGATGGCAGCACCTGCGAGAATATTTAAATCACTGCCATCACCCATTTGCGCTCCAGCGACCCCCCCGAGAATAGTACCGACCACGATGCCGATGTCGCGTCCGCTATTAGGGTTGTTCTGGCAACCTGTTGAAAAAATGAGTGTATTAACGAGTAAAATAGAAAGAGTAAATTTATTCATTAGTCTATAAATAAGGTCTCTTGCAGAAATTGCAATGCACAGAATAATGTGTTATCATCATCCTATTAAATTTCCGAGCTAATTATGAGTTTACGAAATCCTGAACGCGGCCTCCTATCAGTCAAAGGTCTTATTTTCACCCTTGGCCTTATCGCTTCCTTCATCTTTGTCGGTGCGATCTATGGCATCCTCATCCGGCCAGGCGCGAACAAAGCCGATCTGGCCAACAGCTTCGGCATCGATGTGGGATCATCCTTTTCCAGCTTCTTTGTTATCCTCAAAGACTATGAGCAGCAGATGTGCCTCTCGCTTTTTCTCTGGGGTGTCATGATCCTTATTTATAAATTCATTCTGCTCAAAAACGAGGCCAAGGCCCTTGGCCGTTTCGCACCAGAGAGCGAAGGCATTGAGGCCGACCCCGAAGTCGCGCTACTCGGCGAAAGCCGTAGCATCTCGCGCCAGCGGGCCGGTCAGCTCTCGACTGTAATTGACAGCAAGAGCGAACTGCCCGATCTGCGTAATAAAATCCTGCCTTACGTCATGGCACGCGGGCTTGAGCGCTACCATATTACAGGTAGCGTACCCGAAGCCACTGAAACTATCATGGGGCGCCTCGAAGTCGCCTCCGAACAGCAAGAGAGTGAGCTCTCAATGCTCCGCTACCTTGTCTGGGCGATCCCTTCCATCGGTTTCATCGGTACCGTCCGTGGTATCGGCGTCGCGCTACAACGCGCCGATCAAGCCCTCCAAGGTGATATTTCTGGAGTGACGAGTGCGCTTGGCGTCGCCTTCAACTCCACCCTAGTCGCCCTCTTTATTAGTATCATCCTCATGCTACTCATTCACCTCCTTCAAGGCGGCCAAGAAGGTCTCATCCTACGCCTGCAAACCTTTTGCCGTGAGCAGCTCATCGACAAGCTCTTCGACCACAAGGATTCACAAAGCGTAGTGAAGGATTCAGATGCGCCAGAAGCTGAAACTAGCGTTTAAGCGCGCACCAAGCTTGCCGGCTCTATGGGCCACTCAATCACTCAACCAGCACCGATGCCTAAACGCCGCGAAGCCCAGAGTTCAGCGCTCTCATTTATGGATTGTATCTGCTGCGGTTTTGGGGCGGTGCTTCTGCTATTCATTCTAACGGCCAAGGCACAGATTACCGACAGTCAAGAAAAGGCCACGCAATCCGTCAATGCTGCCGAGACCCTCGAAGCCGCCATCCACGAGGCCAAGGCTAAAAAGTTAGCGCTTGAAAAAGAAATTGAAGCCCTCGATCCCCAGCCCAATGTCAAGGCAACCAGCGTGGCCGCACTCGCCGTCGAACAAGAGCGCTTAGCCAAAAAAGTCGAAGATCAGACCAAAGCCCTGGCTGCACTTAAAACCAAAGCTGAGCCAACTAAACAATCAGCCGCCCTCGACCGCCCCTCCGCCGACAACAGTTATCTCTCGGGCCTACGGCTGCGCGCACCACGCGCTGTCATTCTACTCGAAAGCTCCGGCAGTATGCTGGCTGAAGATGCCAAGACCGCCATTCAAATCATCCAACAAGGCACTGGAGCTAAGTCTAAGAAATGGCTACGCAGTAAAGCCGCCGTCCGCGCTGTTCTTGCTGCAATCCCTAAAGGTACGCGGGTCGCCATCTTCGCCATGGCTGAAGAGACCGTAGCGCTCTCTGGCAGCACTATGAACCCCTACATCGACCCCTACGACAACGAGGCTCTGCTCTCCTTCCTCGACCGTCTCGACCAACTAGAAGCCAGCGGTGGTGCTGACCTATCGAAAGGCCTTCAAGCCGTCACCCAAATGCGCCAACGCCCAAGCAGTTTACTCTTAATCGGAGACGGGCTGCCCACTGCGCCTGCCCCGCGTAGCGGCAGCCTGACTGAAGCCGACCGCGTTAAGCTCTTCAACCGCGCCATGGCTAGTCGCTTCAACTACCCCTTCAACACCATCCTCTTGCCCTTTAGCGGGGACCCTTCCGCCGCCGGACTCTTCTGGCAACTAAGTGGTCGCACTAAAGGCATTACCCTCATCCCCGACAACGATTGGCCTAGCCTCTAAAAACATCTCACATGCTGAAATTCGAAGAACTATTAAGCTGGAAATTAGACAACTGAATCAATGATTAAACGCCATCCCATCGAGGTCTTCAGCCTCTCATTTCTCGACTGCCTCTGCTGTGGCTTCGGGGCGATTCTGCTGCTCTTCATCTTATCCATCGGTTCAGGGCCGCATGGGGTTGAGAGCGAGGTCGACGTGCCAACTCTCAGAGCCATGCAAGCGCAACTTACCATACTCGAAGACGACGTGGCCGATCAGACCGCCCTACTCGAATCCGCCATCAATAGCGAGCAAACTAGCATCGAGCGAGAGCGTATTCTCTCTCTCATTCAAGAATTGGAGTCCAAGCTTGTCTACCTTCAGCAGGAATTCGACAGCCTCGAGGCTACGCTCAGCACCACCGAGCAAGCCGCCGCCTCGGCCAATCGGCTGCTGCAGAGCTTTAAACATGAAGACCTTCCTCCCATTGGCCTCCCGGCTGAGGCCACTCACGTGGCCTTCGTTGTCGACACCTCAGGCAGCATGCGTAACCAGATGACAGGCCAGCTCCACTATAGTGTGGTCGAACAAATACGCGAGCTCCTTGAGAGCCTTCCCGAAGTGCGCAGCATCCAGTTTCTCGACACCAGCGGCAACTACATGCTGAGTAGTCGCCGCGGCTTTTGGCTGCCCGACACCATCGGCCTGCGCCAACAAGCACTTCAACAGATTCTCGCCTATCCCATTGCTAGCGTCAGCGATCCCGAACGCGGCCTCCGCCGTGCCATCCGGGACTTAAAACCCAGCCTCAAGGCAGAGGATCACATGAGTATCTACGTCGTCGGCGACGACTTCCGCGGATCTACCCAGAGCCTACTCATCCAGCTCGACCGCATGAATCCACGCAATACTAGCAACGGTAAGCGCCCTGTCTCGATCAGTGCCATCGGCTTCCCCACCCTGATCAACCCCTTCCAGATCGGCGCCACCCAAGGCAACACCCGCTACGCAAACATCATGCGTGAAATCGCTGAAGCCCACGACGGCGTGCTGATTTTAAAGCCAAGTATTTAATAAGCTTGGGCCTGATCTTTAATCTCAACTGCTAACCACCGTCTGAGGTCTTCAAAATCTTAATAAACGCGTCCTGCGGGATGGAGACGCTACCGATATTTTTCATGCGTTTCTTACCCTCTTTTTGTTTTTCAAGAAGTTTACGCTTACGAGAAATATCGCCGCCGTAACACTTGGCGGTCACGTCTTTGCGATAGGCGCTGATTGTTTCGCGTGCGACGATGTTGCTGCCGACACCGGCTTGAATCGCGATCTTGAACATCTGCTTGGGCAAGATCTCTTTTAGGCGCTTGCAGAGCACGCGTCCGCGGCCTTCGGCTTTATCTGAGTGGACGATGGAAGAGAAGGCATCGACGGCCTCTTGATTCACACGAATGTCGAGGCGGCAGAGCTTAGCCTTTTCGTAACCGGCCATCTCATAGTCCATCGAGCCGTAGCCGTGAGTGATGCTTTTGAGGCGGTCATTAAAATCGACCAAGATTTCGTTGAGTGGCAGACGGCAGACGAGCATGACGCGTTCGCCATCAATCGTCTCAGTGTGCTCACAGATACCGCGCTTCTCAGAGACCAATGCCAGCACATCACCGATCGAATCAGACGGTGTATGAATCGATGTGTTGATCATGGGCTCTTCGATGAACTCGATCTCAGCGGGATCAGGCAGGTAGACAGGGTTGTGCACTTCAATCTGCTCGCCGTCTGTCTTAGTGACATGATAAACTACGCTTGGATAAGTGGAAATCACATCGAGATCATATTCGCGGCGAATACGCTCTTGGATGATCTCCATGTGAAGCAGACCTAGGAAACCACAACGAAAGCCAAAGCCAAGAGCGACGGAGTTTTCTGATTGGTAAACGAAGGCAGCGTCGTTGAGACGAAGTTTACCCATGCCCGCCTTAAGTTTGTTGTAGTCGCTCGTATCGATGGGGTAAATACCACTAAAAACCATGGGGCTCACCTCTTTGTAACCGGGCAACATTTCCTTGGCAGGATTAGCGCTATGGGTGATAGTATCACCGAGCTTGAGGTCGGCTACATCGCGGAGATTCGTCACGACATAGCCAACATCGCCCGCTTTGAGTGACTCTTGCTTTGTCATGGCAGGCGAAAACTTGCCCACTTCTTTAACTAGCATCTTGCGCTCGTCACTCATGGTAATGATAGGGTCGTTCATCTTAACCTCACCAGAAAAGACACGGACATAACAAATCACACCCTTGTAAGCATCGTAAATGCAGTCAAAAATCAACATGCGCAGCCCATTAAATTCCGCCCATCGAGGCTTCGGCACACGGGTGACAGCGGCTTCAAGTAAGTCTTCAATCCCGATGCCGGTTTTACCACTAGTCATCACAGCCTCATCCGCGGGGATTGCTAACACGTCCTCCAACTGCGCCATGATGGCAGGCACGTCAGCACTGGGCAGATCGATCTTGTTGATCACGGGAATGATTTCCAGTCCCTGCTCAAGCGCAAGGTGAGCATTGGCCACGGTCTGCGCTTCGATGCCTTGAGCGGCATCGATCAGCAACATAGCACCCTCACAGGCAGCCAAACTACGGGAAACTTCGTAAGAAAAATCCACGTGCCCGGGGGTATCGATCAAGTTGAAAGCATAGTCATTCCCGTCCTTACCTTTATAGACCATAGACACGGGGTGGCTTTTAATCGTGATCCCTCGCTCGCGCTCCAAGTCCATAGAGTCAAGAAGCTGGGCTTTCATATCACGCATTTCTACGGTGCGCGTCATCTCGAGGATACGGTCAGACAAAGTTGTCTTTCCGTGATCGACGTGGGCGATGATGCAGAAATTGCGAGTATGGTTGAGATCAGTCATGAATGGCAGAAACGCGCTAAAATCACGGGCTACGGAAAAAGTTCAACCCTCTTTCTCGAAAACAAACTTTACCTGTGCGAGTGATTCTGGAAACGTACAGCGAATATGTCAGACTCCTCCCTACTCAATGTACTCGTGGTCGGCTCTGGTGGGCGTGAACACGCCCTTGTCAAAAAATGCCTTCAAAGCCCGCTTACGGGCAAAGTGATCGCCGCTCCAGGTAATGGCGGCATGGCCTCAGAGGCCGAATGTTTTGACGTCTCGGTCGAAGAAATCGAGGGGATAGTTGCTCTTGCTCAAGCGCAGGGCATTGGTCTCGTCGTTGTCGGCCCGGAAGTGCCGCTTAGCCTTGGACTCGTCGACGCGCTGGTCGCCGTCGGCATCCCCGCCTACGGTCCCAACGCCGCTGGAGCACAGCTCGAATCGAGCAAGGCTTTTTGCAAAGACTTTTTTGCCAAACACAACATCCCGACCGCGGCCTACGGTAATTTTACCGAAATCGCAGCCGCCCTCGCCTACCTTGAAGAGCATCCTGCTCCCATCGTCATCAAAGCTAGCGGCCTCGCCGCCGGTAAGGGTGTCATTATGGCCGAAACGCAGAATGAAGCAATCGCAGCAGTCAAAGATATGCTCGAAGGCGATGCGTTTGGCAACAGCGGCAAAGAGATCGTAATCGAAGAAACCCTCTACGGCGAAGAAGCCTCCATTCACGTGATCGCCTCGGGCAAAGACTTCGTCTGCCTGCCTCCCAGCCAAGACCACAAAAGAGCGGGCGAAGGTGACACCGGTCTCAACACAGGTGGTATGGGTGCCTACACCCCGACTAGTCGGGTCACACCCGCCATGCAGGCCGAGATCGAAGAAAAAGTGATCAAACCCACTCTCGCAGGCCTCAAAGCTGACGGCATCGACTACCGCGGCACACTCTATGCGGGACTCATGCTGACGGATCAGGGCGTCAAAGTGCTCGAATATAACGTTCGTTTCGGCGACCCCGAGACCCAAGTGCTCCTCCCAATGGTGGCTGACGACCTTGTGCCCGTACTCCTGGCTTCCGCTAAGGGCGAATCGCTCCCCGCGAAGCTGCAATTCCACAAAGGTGCGGCCATCGTCGTCGTGCTTGCCGCAGGTGGCTACCCGGGTAGCTACGCCAAAGGGAATCCAATCACTTTCCCGGATGCACTCCCTGCGAGCACCGCAGTCGTTCATGCGGGTACGATTCGCGATCCTGACGGCACCATCCGCACTGCTGGAGGCCGCGTACTCGGCGTAAGCGGCCAAGCACCAACTCTAGAAGCTGCAGCCGAACTCGCCTATAAAGTCTGCGATCAAGTCGATTTTGAAGATAAGATTTTACGCCGCGATATAGGGCATCGAGAATTAAATCGGTGAACGAAGAAATAGGTCCTCGCCTCTCCACCCAAATGTCATGACGGACGTGCAGGCAAGCGGCCCTCATGCCTTTACAAATAGTCTGAACCCTACAGTCTATCTATAGAACATGGCCTCCAAACGTAATCTAATCCTGACTATTTGTACGGGCAATGTATGCCGTAGCCCCATGGCAGAGAAATTACTGCAACATGCGCTGGCAGTAGAGGACACACCGCTCAACCAGATCGAGATCGCCTCCGCAGGTGTTGCTGCAGACTATGGAGACCCGGCCTCACCCAACTCAGTGGCTGCGCTTAAAAAGGTAAAAATCGACCTTGATCGGCACAAAAGCCAACCCTTGACCCAAGACTTAATTGACCGCGCTTTCCTTATTCTAGGAATGACGCAGTCCCACATAGATATCTTGAACAATTACCACACAGGCCTACCCGAGCGTGTGCATCTCTTTCGTGAATTCATGGGCAAAGGTGAACCCACCGAGATTCCCGACCCTTACGGGCAAAACTACACAGCCTACGCAGCTTGTTTCGATTCGATGGCCGAGGCCATTCCTTCGCTGGTTACGTATTTAAAAAACGAATACACAATATAAAAGCTAGCAAGTAGGACTGAGACTAGAGGCTGAATCGCTAGCGGACTGTCGAAGCTTAATTGCTGAATGAAAGTGCGAGCTATCTGTCGGAGCTAGATAATAGCTCAAACGCCAGTAAGAGAACGGGATCATTAAGACTTTTTTTCTTCGGTAGGTTCTTCGATTTTAGCTTCATTGACGGGTGGTTCAAACTTAGGCTCTTCGGCTTCAGCGACTACCGTCTCCGGAGTAGCTTGGACCTTTAGCTCTTCCGCTTCTTTAACAACTTCAGTTTCGGCGGCGACTTCTTCTTTTGCTTCGCCTTCTGGGTTTGCCTCTACTCCTGATTCTAGCTTAGTAACTTTTGGCTCCTTTGGTTTAGCATCTGGCATCGGTGGGGGCGCAAAGAGGCGACCATCTCCGTATTCGGTGACATAGCCTTCAGTGATCAACCAACGCAGATCAAGCATCAACTGGCGGAGCTTCTTTTGATCTTCTTCGCTAAGTTCGACTTTGGCTTGCGCCTCTGTCGAGGCAGTGGCGTCTTTTGTGATAGTTGGCGTCGCTTCAACAGCTTCACCTTCAAGAGAATCAGCAGCAGCGGCGGCTATCGCTTCGGACTCGGCGGCTTCCGCCTTTGCTTTCGCAGCAGCTTCGACTTCCGCTTCGGTCATCTTGAGCACTTCGGGCTTTTGCCTCTGGGTATCGATGCCAACATATTCACTCGGCAATTTCGAGGCAGGTATCTCGGGATGCTTTTCAATAAAATCGATCAGATCACCAATCGATTCGGTAAAGACGGTTTTGCTGTCGCGGAATTTACGCTTAACGGCGCAAACGAATGAAGCGCCCTTGGAACCTTTTTTATACACAGCAAACTTATGACGGCGCAGGCGGCCACGAATGTTGTTCGCGGAATCGAGCGGGAAGTGCTTTTGACTCTCGACGTAGGCCTCGACCGAGCGGCGAATATCGCCCTTGGGCAGACGCTTTATGTCGCGGCCGGCGAAGCGGATGCTCTCGCCAGAACCGAAGACCTTGTCCTTACGATGCTGGAGAAGAAAGTGACGAACTGCTTCAAGCGTTTCTAAAGATTCAGGCTCGCCTTCTTGTTGGTCTTTGACCGTGTAGCGCGCACCCTTTTTCATCGATTCGAGCCAAGCATCAATATGCTCCTGCTCTTTCGAGCTCTCGACGCGTGCCGTGAATTGCTCAAAGGACATGCCTGTGATACGAGCAGCGTAATGAAGCTGGAGAAACTCTTGGTAGCGGTGGTAATTTGGGGGACCCAGTAACTCGCTCGTAATCGTGCAGCGATTGACCATTAGGAAGTTACCTTTTGGTGGCTCCACTTCGATCTCTTCGATCTCGAAAAATTGGTCGAGATGGTTTGCCATGACGTGATTGATTGCATCCTCTTCCGTTCCGAAAGGGAGGTGCCCTGGCACAGAGTAGTAAAACGGTGCAGGCTTGTCACCTTTTGCAGGCTTAGGCGAAACGACAACGATGTAACGTTCTGGCTTTTCGAGGAGCAAGTGTGCGATATCAAATAGTTGATAGGTGCGTGCGCTAGAACGTAGGCGATTGATCAGCGCTTCGAAGGCTTCGTCCTGTGGATAGAGATCGACTTTGATAGTCGGTTCAAAATAGGCTGGTGCTACAGAGCGACCGCGACCACCCTCGCCACGGTTAACGCGGCGACCTTCACCGCGACCACGGGGCGCACCTTGACCACGGCGATCTGTTTGACCATCTCTTACCGCTGAATGTCCACCGCTGGGACGTCCACCTGATCGGCGATCGCGAGGCGCACCGCCTCCGCCACCGCGGCGACCTTTACCTCCCTTGCCACCGCCGAAAGAATCGTAATTCTTCGGGCGACCGGACTTGGCGTTTTCGTCCGCCCAGTTGGGGCCGAAGTCGAGACCAGAGAGCGCGTTGAGATCGAGCGCCTGTTTTGCTGGCTTAGCTGTTTTGGGCGTTTCGGTTTGTTTGTCTGCAGGTTTTTCAGCCATGGCTATCTGGAATAAACGCGACTGATCTTACTTCAGGCACGTGAGTTAGGTAAGTGTTATTAGGTTAAACTTTTTGAAGATACAAGCATGAGCACGACCTTTTTTATATAAAGTGGGTATTTTTCAGAAATTTATGTTGATCTCCAAAAAAAGCTATCTATCAAACGAACTTTGCTATTTAAGCGGAGTCCACGGTCGAATGGTGGAATTGGCAGACACGCATGTTTAAGGGACATGTGCCGAAAGGCGTGGGGGTTCAAGTCCCCCTTCGACCACGGGGCTTTATCTGAGATTTGTTTCAGTAAATAGAGCCTTAGCCGTGCGGCGCTTTCAATTTAGTAAACAATCAAAGAATGAGTTGAAAAATTTGAGCTAGCCACGGATCTCTAGTAATCATTTCACACCACTCGCTAAGACTGTCTGGAAGTTAGGCTCCTCACTTTCGTAGGCGACGACGGTAACTTCGATCTTACGGAAACCGGCATTCTTAAGAAACTGGTAGAGGGTATTCTCGGAGAATCCGAGCCAAATATCGGCATACAGTTCGCGAGCTTTTTCGAACTGGTGCTCTAAAAGATCAATAATGATCAACTCGCCGCCAGGCTTCAAGATGCGGAAAGCCTCTTGCACTGCAGCCTCTGGATGTTGCGCATGATGTAGCGCTTGGCTAAGCAGGGCGAGATCAACGCTCTCGTCCTCAAGAGGCACCTTCTCGATGTCACCAAGTTGATACTCTAAATTGCTAAAGCCGTTCTTCTTTGCTAGCTCGCGCCCAAACTCCACCATCTTAGGTGAATTATCGACACATGTGACTTGCTCCGCACGACGCGCAAGCAACTGCGAAATCAAGCCCTCACCCGCACCTAGATCGGCAATCCTGATCTTCGGCGTGAGATGGAGCAGGAAGTGACCAATCGCCTCCCAGCTACGCCCAGGGCAATAGTTCTTACCTAGACGCCCAGCGACGGAATTAAAATACTGCTCCGACTGTTGCTTACGCTTTTCCAAAATGCGTTTGAGGTTTGCATGGTCGGAAACAATCTGCTCGGAAGCATCGACCGAGGCACAAGCCGCCTCCAAAAGCGCCGAACCTAGCGGATCGAAACTACGATTGACCGCATAGAAAGTCTTTTTACCCTCGCGACGGTCATGAACCAGCTCGCCTTGGCGCAGGAGACCAAGGTGGGAAGAAATCCGCGATTGCCCCATGTCGAGCACCTCTTGCAACTCAGCAACCGAGAGCTCCTCGCGCGTCAGAAGCGAAAGAATCCTTACCCGCGTCGAGTCAGCCAATAATTTAAGAGTTTCCCAAGAATCTGCCATCCATAGAGTTTCAAAGAATAAGGGTGCGGCTGGCAAGCAATCTCCGCAGGGCACTTTACTGATGAAGGGGCGCTCCTACATTAAATCAATCCTTCCAATGCTTTCACCGCTATAACTGGCAAAATACCTCATGCTTTCCAATGTATTCAATGCTGCCATTTAATTGTCATTCACTCCGAGCCGGCAATATTTTCAATTTGCACATTTAAACCACTAGCACTTTATAGAATTAATGAAACAGAATGGGCAAATTGATAAAGCCGTTCCAGTCGAAGCGAAAAAACTGGACGCGCAAGGAACCAGATCACTTCAGCACGGATTAAGGCAATCGTGATTAAAACCTGCATCATTGGATCTGGTTTAACAGCTCTCGCCCGGGCCTGGCAGCTTAAGCAAGGCGGTCAGGACTGCGACATACTAGAAATATCCGATCAATTTGGCGGCTCGATCCAGAGCTACCGCGTGGGTGATTACCTCGCAGAGGAGGGACCTAACTCGATTCAGGTAAACAGTCCTGAAGTCGAAAATTTTTTAAAGAGTATTCCAGGTTTCGGAGATCGAGTTGTGGTGGCTTCGGACGACTCGAAAAAACGCTTCATTCTAAGAAACGGAAAAACCTACGCCGTGCCGACGGGATTGCTCTCCGCTATCACTACTCCGCTCTGGTCTTTTAGCGGCAAACTACGTGCGCTCAAAGAGCCATTCATCGCTCCAATTTGCCCCGAAAAAGAAGAAAGCGTCGCCGACTTCGCGCGGCGTCGCCTTGGACACGAAATCTACCGCTACGCGATTAATCCTCTAATCGGCGGTATCTACGCGGGGGAACCCGAGCGACTTTCGCTACGCTACGCATTCCCAAAGTTATATGCTCTAGAACAAAAATATGGCGGTATTTTGCGTGGTTCGATCGCAATTATGCGCGCAGATCGTAAGAGCAATACACCCAAGGTGGAAAAGCAGATTATCTCTTTTAAAAATGGCTTAGCAGAACTACCCCAATTGCTCGTAGCTGCACTAGGAGAGGCTGTGCACGCTAATGTATCCATAAGCTCAATACAGAAAATTGGGGCTGGCTGGCGAGTCGATTGGAACGGAAAAGCTCATCTTTACGACGAAATTCTGCTAACAACGCCAGCACATACTCTTGATAAATTGCCGCTCGACGAATCGCTCCAAAAAGCGCTACAGCCCCTTCTAGCGATCAACTATTCGCCCGTATCCGTATTGACTGTCGCCTTTAAACGCAGCGATGTCGCCCACCCGCTCGATGGTTTTGGCGTGCTTGTGCCTGAGTATGAAGGACGGAAAATTCTCGGTGCACTCTTCCCTGCCAGTCTTTTTGCCAGTCGCGCACCCGCAGGCGAAGTTTTATTGACGGTCTTCGTCGGCGGCGAACGCCAAGCTGGACTCGCCGTTCCTGATAAAGATACTCTGCTAGCAAGCGTCCTACCTGAATTAAACGAATTATTCGGCACGACCGGTGAGCCTACTTTTAGTCATCACAGGCATTGGTCGCGAGCGATCCCGCAATATAATCTTGGTTACGGCAAAATGCTTGCACAAATGGACTTGATTGAGAAGAAATTTGCTGGGCTTAAACTTGCAGGTAATTACCGCGATGGCATTTCGCTAAGTTATTGCATCGAAGCGGCAGTTTCCAAGGAGGGGCACCTCACTGCGTGAGCTCTCTTAGACCATTTAAACGCAAAGCAAAAATAAAAACCCCGTAGCTGTTAGGCTACGAGGCTTGGTGAAAATTAATTTCTACTTTACGCGTCTGCTGGGCAGCAAGACATCTTCGGCATGGGGATTGTAGACTTCGCGGCCGAGGTAGCTGCTTCGCTTACACCACAAGATTTTTTGTCGTCGCCATCCTTATCTGCCGCGCTGGCCTTATCGCCGCCACAAGTGCCACAGCAAGACTTCTCCTTTGTGTCGCAGGATTTCTTATCATCGGAAGATGCTTTTTTTGCAGAGCAGCATGAACCTGAGTCAGAGCAACAGCTCTTTGTAACTTCGTCATGCGAGTGCGCTTTTTCACCAGTGCCGCAGCCGCCACAATGTGCATTGACCGTTACAGTCGCGGCGAAGATAGAAATCGTAATTAGTAGTGCTTTTATCATAATAGGTGTGGGAGGACTTGGGTTTTTAGATAATCTTAGAAGTAAGTGTGTTGTTACCAACAATACTTTTAGCTATTTTGCAAGTTCTACTCTCTCAAAACTCAAACTAAGTCCTGTAGAGGGATCAATCTCGATTAGACAACCAGAAATACGCACATCGTCCTCCGCTACGGGGAAACGGCGCTTCATGCCGTCGAGGAAGGTAGCCACAACTTGCCCGACATCGCGTCCTAGGACGGAGGCATAGGGACCACACATGCCCGCATCGCTCAAATAAGCAGTTCCTTTGGGTAAAATACGGCCATCAGCCGTCGGCACGTGTGTATGAGTGCCGACCACTGCGGCGGCGCGGCCGTCCAAGTGCCAGCCTAGGGCAATCTTCTCGGAAGTGGCCTCCATATGAACTTCGACGAAGACAGCGTCGCACTGCGACTCCAGCTCAGCCAGCTTAGCGTCAGCCATAAGGAAGGGGCAACTGGACTTGAGCGTCAGATAGTTGCGCCCAAGGACAGTCAAGATGGCGAGTCGAAAGCCATCTTTTTCCACAATCAAGTGGCTGCGCCCAGGGTTTTGCTCGGGCAAATTGGCTGGGCGGCAGACCTGATCCAGCCCATCGATTTCATTTTCAAATTTTTTCTGATCCCAGACGTGGTCACCCAGCGTGATGGCGTCGACGCCGGCTGCGATCAACTGGTCAGCAATTTTTTTAGTGATACCTGCTCCGCCCGCAGAGTTTTCAGCGTTGGCGATCACAATGTCCGCGCCTAGCTCCTTGCGCAGCGAAGCTAAACGCTCGACTACAAAATTGCGGCCAGGACGCCCGACAATGTCTCCTAGGAACAGAATTTTTGGCATATTTTAATGGTATGGAGACAGGCCTGAATCGTGCAAGCCAACTTATCAGAGATAAATTTTGGATTTGAAAACCCATCTTGATCAGGCATAGCTGTATATAACCCCTTGTGTAGCCACCGCGGTAGCAGCCTGAAGTTGATACTTCAATCTCTAGAAGTGCATCGTGATAAAGGGTGCTTACATGCTTGATTTAGGGGCGTTTTACTGTCTTCTTCCTAGCCTTTCCGCTTGGGCGCAGCGCCTAAGCCTACCAGAAACACCCAAAACACCACACACACGATGAAAACCGATAAAGCAATCGACTTTCCTGAACAGGACGAAATTGGCCCCGAAATGAAGGGTGCTGATGCCTTGGTCGCCTCTCTTGAGCGCGAGGGTGTGGATGTGGTCTATGCTTACCCCGGCGGCGCTTCAATGGAATTGCACCAAGCCCTGACTAAGAGCGAAAAAATCCGAACCATTCTCCCTCGCTTCGAGCAGGGTGGCGGCTTCATGGCGCATGGGCATGCACGTGTCACTGGCAAAGCCAGCGTCTGCATGGCAACATCTGGTCCCGGCGCTACAAATCTCGTCACCTGTATCGCAGATGCTTATATGGACAGCATTCCACTGATCGCGATCACTGGTCAAGTTTACCAGCAATTTATCGGCAAAACTGCTTTCCAAGAGACCGACTTCTTTGGCATGACGCTACCAATCGTGAAACACAGCTTCCTCGTTCTCGACAAGGAAGACCTCCCTCGCGTGGTTAAGGAAGCGTTCCATATTGCACAGACTGGTCGTCCAGGCCCTGTTGTGATCGATATTCCGAAGGATGTGCAGCAAGCCATGTTCGAGCCAACTTTTCCTGCTAAGATCGATATCCCGGGCTACAAGATTAAATCAAACAAGCCCAAAGCGACCGACGAGGAACTTCATAAAGTGCTTGACCTGATAAGTGGTGCCAAGCGCCCCGTGCTCTACATCGGTGGTGGCATTATCTCTGCAGAGGCACACCTTGACTTGCGCGAGTTTGCCGAAGTCACTGGACTACCCGTTGCCTCCACTCTTATGGGGCTCGGCGCCTTCGATGCAGAGCACCCGCAGTCGCTCTACTGGTTCGGCATGCATGGCACGGTTGCTGGTAACTGGGCCGTCTGCGATAGCGACATCCTCGTTTGTGCAGGCGCTCGTTTCGACGACCGTATCACAGGCCTCGTTTCCAAATTTGCGCCTGATGCAGAGATCGTCCACATCGACATCGACGTCTCAGAACATAATAAAAACAAGCGCGTCAAGCACCCCATCCATTCGGATATAAAATACGCGCTCAAACGTATGACCGAGCTGGCTAAAAAAGGTAAATTCAAAAAGCCCAACATTAATAAATGGAATGCTACGATCGAAGGCTGGAAAAAAGAATACCCATTTTCCTACGATAAGACGGGCCACATAACTCAGCAAGAAGCCATCGAAACGCTCTACGATGTCACGAAGGGCGACGCCATCATTACGACTGGCGTAGGGCAGCACCAAATGTGGGCGGCACAATTTTTTAAGTTCCGCGAGCCACGCACCTACATTAGCTCACTTGGCCTTGGCACGATGGGTTTTGGCCTGCCTGCCGCAATTGGTGCCAAGGTTGCTCGTCCCGACAAGCTCGTTGTCAATATCGATGGTGACGGTTGTTTCATGATGAACATTCAGGAACTGGCCACCGCGAAGATCGAAAAAATCAATGCAAAGACCATTATCATGAACAACCAGCACCTCGGTATGGTCGTGCAGTGGGAAGATTTGCTCTACGAAAGCGTGCGCGGCCAAACTGTTCTATGCGATAAGGACAACATCGGTGGCCCCGACAATGTCGATGCCATCTATCCAGACTTCGTAAAAATCTCCGAGGGTTTCGGCGTAGCTGGTAAGCGTGTGGTCAAACGCGAGGATCTACGTGGCGCGATCGAAGAAATGATCGCTCACGATGGCCCTTATGTTCTCGAGGTAGTCGTGCCCTACACTGAGCACGTTCTACCGATGATTAAGCAAGGCCTTTCCGCGAAAGAAATCTTAATTAAGTCAAAATAAGGCCCCGCATATATAATTAAGCGGATCGGTTCGACGCAAGATCTACGAATCAGCGGAAGCCAAAAACCTTTTTAACGAAGCTCCAAAAACTAGGCTTAGGCGGAGCTTGAGGTGGCAAAGGATTCTGCGTGGAGGGCTCAGTGCTCTTGCTCTCGGAACTTGAAGCGTTTGGCTCATAGCTAAGCTCGAAGCGGTAATCTTGTATCGAAGGGCGTTGAATGACGGCGAGCTCGATAATCTCGGAAAGTTGGTCGAAATAATCATTGCCAATCGATTCGAGCAGGATGGGTCCGAAATAATAATTAAGCGATTCGTGCTCGTAGATGACATACCATCCAGTGTCGAGCTTCGAGGGATGGTCTAATAGATCACCAGGATAGCGTTGGTCGAAGTCTACCTTGGACAAAAAACCCGCAAGTGGAATCGCGGCTTCATCAATCACGCGGATGGGCGTTGCTTGTAGTAGTGCTGGGAGAACAAAAAACAATAACGCGAGTGCTCGCGCGCGCGCGAACGATCTTAGTGTGAAGATAGCGCGAGCAAGCACCCAAAGGGCATTCGACTCGCACGCTAATGAGTTATGCATAAACGAGCTCATAGTCCACTCGGCAAGTTAGTGCCATAGTCACCGCCTAGGCTGCCATTACCACCTTGCGAGCCACCGGTGGCTTCTTGAGCTGCCTCGGTGGCAAAGTCATTTACCTCTGGAGGTATGGTGCTGCTGCCTGATGATAAGCTAGCTGGAGTAGTGCTTTCTTTAGATCGATTGACCTCTACAGTCTCTTGCGCGCCTGCGCCACCAAAACCAAAGTCTTCAAAATTGCGAGGCTCCTGGTTGTCGAAACCAGAACCGCCTGATTGGGCACCGGACGGTTCGGTCGTTGGTCTACTGCCGGAACCACCGCCTACGAAGCTAGCCTCATCTTTACTGGTGGTTACTGTTGAGTCTGAAGGTGGCGTTGCGGTGCTGCCGCTACTCTCTCTAACGCCTTCACTGGAAGCACCGTCTTTTGAACTAGTGCTTCCTACTGCTTCGCCGCTGCCTGGGTCGCCGACGCTTTCTATATCTCGTTGTTCACCCCCCTCACTGCCGCCGCCGGAATCGGGCGAACCAGCGGTCGATCCAGATTCCGAGTCATAGCTGTGCGTGGTGACGCGACCGTCGAAGAGATCGGGATCGGGCGCGGCGAAAAGGGTAATCACAGAAAAGAGGCAGACAAAAGTAGAGAACCAAAACTTCGATGGAGACTTTCGATTGTAAGGGAAGCGCGAAGTGGATTGTGATAGCGTTGCCGCACTATCTGTGAGTCGAAACGAGCTTATCGCTTCACTACTCTGACGAGAAGTCAATGAAGCAGCTATAGCTTTTCGGTGCATTCGACGGTAATCGTTGGATTAGGCTTGGTGGCATCAACCTTAAGGTCGATCTCGACACTTTCGTATCCAGAACGACTACCACGGACTTTATAGACATCAGGAAAGAGTTTTAATTTTTCTTCCCTGAATCGATCGGGTGGCAGGACACCGATCATACTGACGTAGGTGCGCTTATCAGACTCTATCGTCACCTCAACTTCGTTCAATTGGGCGGCGAGCGCAGCGCGTATGCGAGCTTCATCGGCCTGCAGAATAGGTCCGACGGTGCTGGGCCGGCTGGCCATGGCTTCGTTAAAAAGTTTTGCGGCAATCGGAAAACGCCCGTCTTTAATCTGTTTCGTGGCGGCGGCTAGACTTTGACTATAACGGATATTAGCAAGGTAGAGGCTAGAGGCTTTTTCGAGTCCCGCGCGGGCCTCTTTCGAATCGGGCGCGAGAGAAACGGCTTCTTTGTAGAAATTACGAGCTACTTCATAGCGACCAGACTTCAAAGCGTCGAAACCATCAGCGAAGAGAATTTCTAAGCGAGCAGCTTTATATTTTTCTTTGAGTTCGACGAGGCGAGCTTGTTGTTCGGGGCTTGTCTTGATCTGCAGCGCGGCTTCAAGGGAGACAACCGCTACGCCAAGGTTGCCCGCTTGTTCGGCCTGAACAGACCCGGCCACGAGTGACTGGAAATCACGCTCTAGAATGCGAGCTTCGAGTGAGGCGCGTTGATTGCGAATAAAGGAATTTTGCTGATTTTCAGCTGCCAAGCGCTCGAACTCAGCGAGCGCGCCTTCAAGGTCGCCACTAGCTTCAAGCGCACGAATGACTTTAACTTCTTCAGTAATACCTTCGAGCGCAGTCACCATGACTAGACCATCAGTTGCGGCCGCATTCGCCCTATCGAGATCGAGAACAGACTCGAAGGCAGTCCGAGAGCCAGCAAGGTTGTAAGCCTCCAGCGCCGTAGTCGCGGCTTCGAGCAGACCAGCTATTTGCTGAATGGCGCGGGCTTCCATATCGCCAAGAATTGCACCTGCCATCTCGAAGTCGTCGGCTGCGGATTGATACTTGGCCATGTTGAGCTTACCTAGCGCACTATTGTAGGTCTCGACGGCTTCGCGGTAGGTGTTCTCGAAGGAAGATTTTAGGTAGTCGAGGCGCTGTAGCTCTGAGTAAGTATTATCATTCAGATCGCGCACTTTTTCGACCAGCGCGAGCATAGCCAGTTGAGACTCGGCTGCTTGGACGACGAGCGCGAAATATTTAGCGGCGCGGTCTAGCTTGCCCTGGACCATGGCATCTCTGCCCTTTTTGGCATTGCGCTTGAGGTCAGACATAAGATCGAGTGAGACATCGCCCTCTCGCAGCGCTTTGGCGAGATCTTGTTCGATTAAATTATCCGCTTTTTCAGCAAGTTGACGAAGGTCAAAATCGGCAATGCTGGTTTCTTTTTGATTTACAGTAATGCTACCACTACCGATTTCTGAGCTTACGGAAGCACCGATGCGTGTGATCAGAAGTATCAGCAGTGGAACAATGATGAGTGCGGCCAAAAATAGGGCGACGATCAAAACGGGTTTCTTATTTTGGGTCATAGGATAGCAGATACCTTAGAATAAGAATCAAAGGCTCAATTACCATGAGAAAAATTAGTCTTAATATCTACCTTCCATTGAGTTCTTCGTGCTTGCATGGGAGTTCAAAAAAAACAGCCTTTCGGCAATTTTATGCCAAAACGCACTGATATTCAAAAGATTCTCATCATAGGTTCAGGCCCAATCGTGATCGGGCAAGCCTGTGAATTCGACTATTCCGGCACTCAAGCTTGTAAGGCGCTACGTGAAGAAGGCTATCAGGTCATTCTCGTCAACAGCAACCCAGCGACCATAATGACTGATCCAGAGTTCGCTGATGTTACTTATATAGAGCCACTTACAGTCGACGCGTTGGAGAAAATTATTCTGAAGGAAAAGCCGGATGCACTCTTGCCGACTCTTGGCGGTCAAACCGGGCTCAATCTATCGATGGATCTGCACGATGAGGGCATCCTCGAAAAATACGGCGTGGAAATGATCGGCGCGAAGCCTGAGGCCATTATTAAAGGCGAGGCACGCGATATTTTCAAACAG